>CAZADJ010000369.1:0-2296 GCA_964483845.1 uncultured Actinomycetota bacterium
CTCGCCGTGGATCTCGTCTACCTGAGCCGCATCACCGACCGGCACCAGATCGTCGAGGCGACCCTCGGCGATCCCGAGCCGTTCGGGCTCGCCACCGACACGGTCATCCCCCTGGAGTCGAGCTACTGCGCCCGCGTCCTCGCCGGCGAGCTCGCCCACCTCGTCCCCGACGTCACCGCGCACCCCGTCACACGCGCGCTGCCGATCACCTCGGAGGCCGGGATCGGGACCTACGTCGGCGTACCGGTCCGCCACCGCGACGGCCGCCTCCACGGCACGCTCTGCTGCGTCACCCGCCGGCCGCGCCCGGACCTGACCTGGCGTGAGGTGCGCTTCATGCGTGCGGTCGCCGAACTGATCGCGGACGAGATCGCCGGTGGCGACGCCGCGACCACCCGCGATCTCCCCGACCTGCGGGCGCTCGCCGAGCGGGGGGAGCTCACCGTCCACCACCAACCGATCGTGCGGCTCGCGGACGATCAGGTCATCGGTGTCGAGGCGCTCCTCCGCTTCCGCGACGGCACCGCACCGCTGCCCGCCTACCGCCGGGGGTCCTCGGAGCAGGAGCGTGCCGCGGAGCAGCTCAGGCTCCGGGGCGCGCTCGACGCCCTCGACACGCTGCCGGAGGCCCTGTTCGTCGCGGTGCACCTCTCCCCCACGACGCTGCTCGAGACCTCCGTCGAGGAGCTGCTCGGGACGGCCGCCTCCCGTCGGGTCGTGATCGAGATCAGCCAGCACGATCCGATCGCGGATCACGGCGACGTGCAGGCGGCGCTCGTGCCGGCGTTCGATCGGGGCGTGCGGCTCGCCGTCAGCGACGTCGGGTCGCGGCTGACCGGGCTCGACCACGTGCTCGAGCTCGTCCCCGACATCGTCAAGCTCGACGCCGAGCTCGTCCGCGGGCTGCTCGAGGACGACGACCGGCGCACGGCGACCGAGGGGATCGTCGGGCTGGCCTCGCGGATGCGCGCCGACGTCGTCGCCGCGGGGATCGAGACCGAGGAGCAACGGCGCTGCGTCGCCGGACTCGCGATCCCCCTCGGGCAGGGCGACCACATCGGGCGGCCGGCACCGCCCCTGGCTCAGAGCCGGTCGAAGGGGTAGCCGGCAGCGGTGACACGGGCGCTGAGCTCGTCGACGTGGTCCGGTCCGCGGGTCTCCAGCTCCAGGACCACCTCCACCTCGCGCAGGCGCAGCCGTCGGCCGAAGCGGTGGTGCTCGACCGCGACGATGTTCGCGCCCGCCTCCGCGATGAGGCCGAGCAGCGCGTGGAGCTCACCCGGCCGGTCCGGGACGCGCGTGCGGATGGTGACGAACCGGCCCTCCTCGGTCAGCCCCGAGTTCACCAGGTGGTGGAGCAGCAGCAGGTCGATGTTGCCGCCGGACAGGACCGCGACCACGGGGGGACGCAGTTCGGCCGCCCCGGCCAGGACGGCGGCGACCGCCGCGGCACCGGCCGGCTCGACGGCGAGCTTGGCGCGCTCCAGCAGGGTGACCACGGCCCGGGCGATGGTGGCGTCGCTCACCTCCACGACCTCGTCCACCAGCGCAGCGACGTGCGCGAGGGTCAGCTCCCCGGGGCGCTTCACCGCGATCCCGTCAGCGATCGTGTCGAGCGGCGCGTCGACGTCGCGGACCTCCCCCGCCGCCAGTGACGGACCGAAGGCCGCCGCGCCCGCCGCCTGCACACCGACGACCCGTGCCTCGGGACGCGCGGCCTTCACCGCGGCCGCCACCCCCGAGATCAGCCCGCCACCCCCGACCGGGACCATCACGGTCCCGAGCTCGTCCACCTGCTCGACGACCTCGAGGCCGAGCGTGCCCTGCCCGGCGATCACGTCGCGGTGGTCGAAGGGGTGGACGAAGACCGCCCCGGTCTCCTCGCGGTGGGCCTCGGCCGCAGCCAGCGATTCGTCGAAGATCGTCCCCGTCAGGCGCACCTCGGCGCCGTAGCCACGGGTCGCCTCGACCTTCGGCAGCGGCGCCTGCTCCGGCATGAACACCGTCGCGGTGACCCCGTGGAGCCGGGCCGCGAGCGCGACGCCCTGCGCGTGGTTGCCGGCGGAGGCGCAGACGACGCCGCGGGCCTGCTCCTCGTCCGACAGCCGGCTGATGCGGTTGTAGGCGCCGCGCAGCTTGAACGATCCGGTGCGCTGGAGGTTCTCGCACTTCAGGGCGACCTCGCAGCCGGCGATCTCCGACAGCGCCCGCGAGGTCTCGATGGGGGTGGGCTGCAAGACGCCGGCGAGCCGCTCCGCCGCGGCCCGCACCTCGGGCGCGGTGACCAGGTCCAACC
>CAZADJ010000370.1:0-2293 GCA_964483845.1 uncultured Actinomycetota bacterium
TCCTGGCATGGGTCCGCAGCCGCTCGAACGCGTCGTCCATCGACAGGCCGGCCTGCTCGGCGATCACGCCCTTGGCCTGCTCGATGATGATGCGGCTGTGCAGCGCGTGCTGGATCTGTCCGAGGTGGATCTGGGCGTTGAGGGTCGTGCGCCGCTGGAGCAGCCCGATCGTGGCGACGTCGGCCAGTGCCTGAGCGACCGTCCGGTCCGCGGGATCGATGCCCCCGGGCTCGGCGATGAACAGGTTCATGGCGCCGAGCACCTCCCCGCGTAGCCGCATCGGCACGGCTTGCACCGACCGGAAGCCGACCTCGAGCGCACGCGGCGCGAACCGGGGCCAGCGGTCCCGCTCGAACTCGAGATCCGAGACCTCGACCGGTCGACCGGTGGTGAAGCACTCCTGGCACGGTCCCTCGGCGGTCTGGATCTGGAACAGCTCGAGCAGGCGGGTGCGCTCCTTCGAGGCGGCCATGAACTGCAGGTCGCCGGTCTCGTCGGCGAGGAGGATCCCGGCTTCGGTCGCGAGGGTGTGCTCCACGACTTGTGTGGTCAGCATCGACAGGAACTCGACCACGTCGAAGTCATCGACCAGCGTGTCCGCCAGCGACGCGAACGTCTCGACGAGCCGACCGCCCGGGTGCCGCAGCGTGTCGGTCGGCGGCTCGACGTTGCTCCGGTCCGGCACCTGACTGCCTCCTCGCGAGTGACTGAGCGATCAGACCGACCGGGTGCGGGGGAGTCGTTCGCGCAGCACGGGGTCAGCGCTCACGCTCCCACATTATCAGGCCCGCGGTGACGTCGGCAGCGACCTCGCTGATCGAGCGGCCCGACGAGAAGGCGTGTCCTCGGAGCCGCGCCAACGCATCGCTGATGGAGATGCCGAGCTGAGCCGAGACCATCCCCGTGGCCTGGTGGACCTCCCAGGGGTCGGATCCGTTCCGTGCGAACAGCTCGTGGAGGTCGCCGGCGGGTCGCTCGGCCTGCAGGGTGAGGAGCAGATCGAGGGCGACCCTCGCGAACGCGAGGGCGTCCCCGTACTGCTCGTCGTCGAGCGGGCCCGGCTCGTCCCGGTACACCGTGAGTGCACCGAACCGGGCGGCTCCCGAGCGCAGCGGGAACGAGAACATGGCACGGATCGACGCCTCTCCGGCGTCGCGCCCCAGCATGGGCCAGGTGTCAGACCCGTCCAGATCCTCGATCAGCACCGGCTGGCCGTCCCGGTACGCGTCGTAGGCGGGGCCCTCGCCCAACGTCAGCTGGAGCTCCTCCCCCCGGCGTCCGGTGCCCGTGGAGGCGACCGTCTGGAGGTGAACGTCGTCGGCGACCATCGCGATGCCCACCCCCGGCACCCGCAGCATCTCGGCCGCCGCAGCGCACAGCCGGTCCGGCAAGGTCCCCGCCGGGTGCCGGGCCAGAGCCTCGAGTACGCGATCGAGCCGGGACCGGGGATGGTCGTGGCGGTCGGCACGCTCCGTGCTCGCCGACTCGCTGCGCATCCGGTCCACCGCCCGGCGGTGGGCGAGCATCAGCACCCACGCTTGCGCGCTCCCACGGTCCGCGTCGAACCGATCGGCGTGGGTGCGCACTGCGGCGAAGGCCTCCTGGGTCACCGCGATGGATCGCTGCACATCAGGCAGGATCCGGGAGACGTTGAGGTACACCAGTCGAGCCATGCGGTCGTGGAGCGCGGCGAACGCTTCCCGATCGCCGCGTGCGACCGACAGCAGCAGTTCCTCGCTCGTAGGGGCGCGGTCCGTGCTCGGACGGACGAGGTGTACGAGGTGTCCCCCGACCCCCCGCGGAACGGGGTCGGCTGCGCCGTCGCCCCGATGCCCTGCGACCCACCCCCCGGATCCGTCGGCACGTCGGTCCGGACCCGGCCGAGAGGTCAAGGATAGGAGTGCGAGGAGGGACATGGGTGCTCCGGTCCGTACGGCGTGCCGCTGGCAGCGCCGTGCCGAGGTCCGGAGCACGAACGATGTGACTGTACGAGCAACGGTACGTCGCTGGGGGTACCCCGTCAATCGCTCGCGCGGCTCGTCGACGACTTCGACCTCGTCGACCTCCCGCAGATGTTGACCGAGCGGTGCGTCGAGCTCGTGGGCGCAACTGAGACGGGGCTCCTCGACAGGAGCGGAGAGCTGTGGGTGATGGCCGCGTCGCCGGAGCGCACGCACGTCCTCGGGCTGTTCCAGATCTAGACTCGGGAGGGCCCCTGGACTGCTACCGGACCGGACCGGCGGTGGGAGAGAGCGGGTGAGGGGAATCGAACCCCCGTTCCGAGCTTGGGAAG
>CAZADJ010000371.1:0-2292 GCA_964483845.1 uncultured Actinomycetota bacterium
GTGAGGGTGGAGGGCTCCGGTCGGGGCGGCCGGATTCGAACCGGCGACCTCGTGCTCCCAAAGCACGCGCGCTAACCAAGCTGCGCTACGCCCCGGAGCTTCGGAGGGTACCCACCGGGGGCCGCGGATGGGCTCCGCCGGCGTCGCCGGCGACCGGCGACCGCGGGTACCGTGGGTTCGACACCGGCCGGCCCGGATGCCACCATCGCTCGGACT
Source organism: uncultured Actinomycetota bacterium (assembly GCA_964483845.1). Taxonomy (GTDB): domain Bacteria; phylum Actinomycetota; class Nitriliruptoria; order Nitriliruptorales; family JAHWKO01; genus CAZADJ01. The sequence goes on from CAZADJ010000371.1 coordinate 217, forward strand.
CCCCGGCAGCTCCGCGGGCCGGCCACGTGCGTCGCCCACGCGCGCGCCACGACCCCGCGGCCGCACGCCTCACCGACGAGACGACCCGCGACCATCCCTGCGGCAGAGGAACGATCCACCATGAAGACGTCCCTGGAGCGGCTCGAGCCGACGAAGGTGAAGCTCACCGTCGAGGTCGAGCCCGAGCGCGTGAGCGAGGCGTTCGACGCCGCCGCGCGTGAGATCGCGCAGCAGGTGCAGATCCCCGGTTTCCGTAAGGGCAAGGTCCCGCGCAAGCTCCTCGAGCAGAAGATCGGGAAGGGGGCGCTCGCCCAGCAGGCGATGGAGAGCGCGCTCAACACCTACTACGCCGAGGCCGTGGACACCGAGGGGCTGCGGGTCGTCGCCCCGCCGGAGGTGGACGTCGAGCACTTCGACGAGGACGAGGGCTGCGCGTTCGAGGCGACCGTGGAGGTCCGTCCGGAGATCGACCTGCCCGACCACCGCGGCATCGACGTGACCTTCCCGGAGTGGGATGTGACCGAGGAGGAGGTCCGCGAGCAGCTCGACCAGCTGCGCGACCGCTTCGCGGAGCTCGAGGAGGTCGACCGCCCCGCCGCGATCGGCGACTACGTCACCATCGACCTCGAGGTCGAGAAGGACGGTGAGCCGATCGACGAGGCCACCGTCGAGGACGCGCTGTACGAGGTCGGCTCGGGCGGGGTCACCCCCCAGCTCGATGACGAGCTCCAGGGCGCGGTCGCCGGCGAGGTGCTCACCTACGACGACGAGCTGCCCGAGCAGTACCCGGTCCACGGTGGCGAGGAGGTCACCTTCACCGTCACGGTGAAGGACGTCCGCGCGAAGGAGCTACCCGACCTCGACGACGACTTCGCGATGTCCGCATCGGAGTTCGACACGATCGGGGAGCTCGAGGACGACATCCGCTCCAACCTCGCCCGTCGCAAGCTCGACAGCGCACGGCAGCACCTGCGCGGCCGCATCCTCGAGGCGTACCTCGCGCTCGTCGACGTCCCGCTGCCCGAGGCGATGGTCGAGGCTGAGCGCGACGCCCGGCTGGAGCAGCTCGAGCGGCAGGCGGAGCGCTACGGCCTGGAGCTCGAGGAGATGCTCGAGATGCAGGACACGGACCTCGAACAGGTCAGCGCGGACGTCTCGAAGCAGGCGACGTCCGGGGTGAAGGCCCAGCTGGTGCTCGAGGCGCTCGCCGAGGAGCTCGGCGTGGAGATCGAGCAGGAGGACCTGTCGGACGAGATCCACCGGCACGCGCGCGAACGCGGCGTCGAGCCCCAGCAGCTCGCCCAGGCGATCAGCGAGCAGGGCAGCCTCGGCGTGCTCGTCGGGGACGTGATCCGCCGGCGTACGCTGGACGCGCTGGTGGAGGCCGCCGACGTCACCGGGGGGCCGACCGACGAGGAGCTCGCCGAGTTGGGCCTCGGGCCGCCGGTCGACGAGGCCACCGGGACGGGGGAGGGCGACGTCGATGACGCCCGGGAAGGCGCGGACGGCGGGGACGATGCTGACTCCGGCCCGGGCGAGATCCTCACGCCCGAGGAGACCGGCGAGGAGGAGGCGGCGGGCCTGCCCGATGAGGAGCCCGCGCACGACGGGCAGGACGACGACGGGCAGGACGAGCGGGACGACGGCGGGCAGGACGAGCGGGACGACGGGCCCCGCGCTGCCGGCGGGGAGTGACGGTACGCTCGCCGCACCGGCGTGCGAACGAGGAGACGAACGTGAGCCACGACGACCGGAGCCCCCAGGGCGCCCCCAGCGGTGCTCTCGATGCGCGCAACTACCTCGTCCCGGTCGTCGTCGAGCAGACGCAGCGCGGTGAGCGCTCGTTCGACATCTACTCGCGGCTGCTGAAGGAGCGGATCGTCTTCCTCGGCATGCCGATCACCGACGAGATCTCGAACCTCATCATGGCGCAGCTCCTCCACCTCGAGTCCGAGGACACCGACAAGGACATCAACCTCTACATCAACTCGCCGGGCGGCTCCATCACCTCGCTCTTCGCGATCTACGACACGATGGAGTACATCAAGCCCGACGTGACCACGATCTGCATGGGCC
>CAZADJ010000372.1:0-2288 GCA_964483845.1 uncultured Actinomycetota bacterium
GTCCACGGCGCCGCGGCGTTCGTCGGCCGTCGGTTCGACCGGTGCCTGGCCGGGGCCGAAGAGCGACGACGGGTCGTCGGGCACCTCCTCGCCCGACGCCATGCGCACGAGCCACCGGCTCGGCTCGGCCAGCTCGTCCGTGTCCGGGAGGTTCTCCGGGTGGGCCAGCGCCCGGCGCAGCCCGGCCAGGCCACGCGCCTCGCGGACCGCGGCCAGGAAGCGGTCGCCGACGGCCTCGTCCTCCGGGCGGAGATCGAGGCCGAGCAGCGCGGCGAGCATGCGTTCGCCGTCGCCCCGGGTCACCCGCCGTCGGCGCAGCACCTCCTCGATCCGGCCGAGGTTGGGCAGGCGGTCCTCGGCGGCGCGACGCACCTCCTCGCGCGCCCACGCCTGGAGCAGGCAGACGACGCCCTGGATGCGCTCGAGCACGCGGCGCTGCGCGGCGGTCGGTTCGAGACGGAAGTCGCTGGCACGCTCCATGGCCGCCCGCAGCGACTCCGGATCCTCGGGGTCGACGTCCTCCATGACCTCACGCGAGATGTCGAACAGGCGGTCGGTGTCGATGCTCGTCCCCGCGGCGAACTGCGCGACGAGCCCCTGGACGTGACCGGTCAGCCACGGCACCGCGTGGTACTGGCGGCGGTGCGCGCCCTCGTGGAGGGCGAGCACGATCGCGACCTCGGTGACGTCGAGCCCGTAGCCCGCGAAGGTCTCCTCCGCGTTCACGACGAGTCGGTACGCGGTGGACGGCTCCGCCGTCGGGATCCCGAGGTCGAACTGGCCGAGGAGCTGCTGGGAGAGGCGCCCGATGACCTGTCCGGTCTGCAACCCCATGAACACCGCCCCCATCGGGCGCAGCAGCTGGCCGAGGTCGGCGCCGAGATCCAGCCCCGGGGGCAGGGCGACGGCCGCGTCGTCGAGCTGTTCGGAGACCAGCTCCTCCAGCGCGCGGATCGACCCCGTCGCCACCGGCTCGATCACCGGTCGGAGGCCGTCCAGCGCGGCGTTCGCCCAGGCCTGCCGCGAGACCACCGAGAGGCGGCCGGCATCGGGGGGCGCCGGCAGGCCGCCCTCGTCGAGCCAGAGCTCCGCGATGCCCTGCGCCTGCTCGACCTGCGAGCGCTCCTCGTCGGTCGGCGGCCGGTCGCCCTCGGCGGCGAGCTGGACCGCCAGCCGGCGCGCGATGTCCCACTCGACGGGACCGGTGGTGGACGCCATCGCGGCCCGGATCTGCTCCACGGCCGCCGGACCGCCGAACCGTCCGAGCAGCTCACGGAGCTCGTCGGGGATCTCGGGGCCGTCGTCGGGTGAGTCGGGTCCGGGGACGTCCGGTGGGTCGGGCATCTGGCGCGGCCATCCCTGTCGGCGACGGGGCACAGTCTCGCACCGGTCTCCCGAGCCCGCACATCGGCGACGGGTCCGTCCGCGTCCCGCCGGCACGGGGCGCGACGTCACCCGAGCCGTTCGTGGCGCCTCCGCGCCCGCGTCACGTCCTCCTCGGCGGTCCGGCCGGTTCGATGCCGTACCTGGCCCACAGCGGCGGGATGACCTCCTGCATCACCGCCGGATCGACGGACCCGCCTCGCGCCTCGATGCCTGCGGCCACGTCGACGAAGAAGCGATCGAAGCCGGCCGGGCTGTGGATCGCGAGGTAGCGCGCGGCCTCATCCCGATCGTTGCGCCACGCGAAGTCGGTTCCGGCGGGGACGAGCACCGTCGTGCCGGTCGGTGCCGACACCTCGCCGTCCACGAAGGTGAAGGTCAGCTCGCCCTCGGTGACGTAGGCGGCCCAGTCCTCGCGGGTGTGGTGGTGGAGGGTCGGCGGTGCGGCGAAGTGGGGTGGGACCCGGTAGTCGATCAGGGTGAACCTCCGGCTGTCGTCGGAGGCGATCTTGATCGTCACGCGCACCGGTCCGGCCTCGAGTTCGATCCCCTCGTCGGATGCGAGGACAACCGGCCCCCGCGAGCTCGATCGGTCCATGGTCCCTGCGCTCCTCGGTCGGCTGGTCCCGACGCTACGGGTGGGCCGCGAGCGGGGACATCCCCAGTTCCGGGGACCCCGCCGTGGGTGTCGGCGACCCGGTCGCCCGCCCCACGGCGGTCCCGGCGGCGTCCGACCGGCCGTCGTCGTGTGGTCGTGTCACCCCGGTCGTCGGGCCAGGGCGAGCGACTCGTGGCTACGCTGACTGGCCCGAGGAGAGGTGAACGTCCGTGGGGCTCACCGTCGCGATCACCGGGGTCGCCGGGCTGATGGGGAGCCGCCTCGCCGCCCGGCTGTCGACCGACCC
>CAZADJ010000373.1:0-2263 GCA_964483845.1 uncultured Actinomycetota bacterium
AGCAGCCGCCACGGTCCGTACTCGAGCTCGCATCATCGCGCTCCGGGTTCGGCCGCTTCTCCAGGTGGGACGCCGGCACGACGCCACCGGTTGCGTCCACGGGCGCGAACGCGGTCCGACGGACGGCTTCAGAGACCTGGCGTACGTGCCGACCCTATGCTGGAGGACCGCGCGATCCGACGACCAACGGAGGGCGACGTGGCGGGGTTCCTGGGCAGTTTCGCCTCGGAGCGCGACGCGCTCCTGGCGCTCGTGGCCGACGTCGAGGACGCGTGGAGCTCGTTCTCCGGATCCGCGGTCGCCGAGGCGGTCCCGGCCGATCTCGACGAGGCGGACGAGGCGCCCGGCGGGGTCGAGGAGACCGCGGGGCTGATCGGCCAGGAGCTGTCGATCGTCCGCGAGACGGTCGGCGCCAAGCGCCTCGACATCGGTCTGTTCGGACTGATCAAGCGCGGCAAGTCCACGCTGCTGAACGCGCTGCTCGGCAAGGAGGTCTCGGCGACGTCCGTCACCCCGGAGACCGCCGTGCCGGTCTACGTCGAGCACGGCACAGCCCCCCGCGCGCACGTCCACTTCGTGGACGGCCGCGTCGAGGAGATGGAGGTCGAGGAGGCGCGTCAGTACACCTCGCAGGAGACCAACCGCAACAACGAGCTCGGCGTCACCTACGTCCGCGTCGAGACGCCGTCGGACTTCCTCGCCAACGGTGTGCGCATGATCGACACGCCCGGCCTCGACGACGCCGAGGCTGACGAGGTCTACACCGAGCGCACCATCCAGGAGCTCGACTCGGTCGACGTCGGGATCGTCACGCTGCTCTCGCCGCCGACCATCGGCGGGACCGAGGTGAAGTTCCTCCGGGAGGTGATAGACCACCGCCTGGACAAGCTCATCATCGTCGTCAACATGTACCCGCAGCACTACTACTCGATCGACACGCGGCGCGACGTCCTCGACTACATCAAGCAGCGGCTGGCCGACGCGACCGACGGGACCGAGCTGTCCCTGTTCCCGGTCTGCGCGCTGGACGCGTGGGAGGCGCGCCGGGTCGGGTTCGAGAAGCGCTGGGAGGACTCCGGCGTCGCCGACCTGCTCATCGAACTCGAGTCCGGGCTCAGCACGGGCGCCGGCGCGTCGGCCGTCGCCAACGCCGCGTCCCGGCTGGAACGGGCCATCGAGCTCGCCCAGCGCGAGGTCCGGGTGCGGCGCGATCTGCTGGCCGACCCGGAGAAACTCACCGCCTACGCGGAGCAGGCGCGTGACCGCATCGAGACCTTCCGACAGGAGCTCGAGGAGGAGGTGAGACAGCGCCTCGGTCGGGTCGAGCCGCTACGTATCCAGCACCGCTCGCTGCTGCTGTCGATCTTCTTCGGCGCGAAGGAACGCATCCGACAGACCAAGGACCTCGACGATCTCGAGTCTGAGCTGCGCCGCTTCCGCCGCGAGGCCGAGGTCGCCGGCAACCGCGCCACCCAGCAGTTCCGCGGGGCGATGGGCGAGGTGCTCGAGGGGCTGACCGCAGAGCTCGACGACCGCTCCGAGGCGGTGCTCGCCGGGATCCACGAGGACCTCGCCGACACCACCTCGGCGACGAGCCTCTTCGATGACCTCGAGCGCGACCCGCGCATCAACCCGGAGCTCGGCGGCGCCGCCTTCGGCGGGCTGGTCGCCGGCGGCGCCGGCGTGGCCGTGCTCGGGCTGGCGCTCGGCCCGCTCGGGCTGGTCGGTGGGGCACTGGTCGGCTGGCGGCTCGGCGGGGTCGTGCGCTCGCACCGGGAGCTGAACGAGGCCCGCGAGGTCACCCTCGAGCGCCTCGACCAGATCGCCGACGAGTTCGCCGAGGAGTTCGACCGCCAGGCCGACGCGTACGTCGAGTCGGTCCACGAGGCGATCCGCCGCCGTCCAGCCGGGCTGTCCAACGACCTGGAGGCGCAGCTCGAGACCGTCGCCCACCTCGCCGACGACCCGCAGCTGGTCGAGGAGCGGCTCGGCGAGTGCGAGCAGGTGCTGGGGCGCCTGGAGGACCTCCAGCAGCGCGCTCAGGACGTCGCCAGCGGTGTGGCCCAGTCCGCGGCGTCGTCCGACTGAGGCGGTCCACCGGCTCGGTCGGCGTGGCGGGCTACGCCGTGACGTCGTCCTCGCCGAGCACGATGAGGTCCGGGCTGTCCACGGCGAGGATGAGCTCGACCGCGTCGGGGACGATCAGCACGCGCAGCTCGGTGCGCGACCCGTCCAGCGCCTTCAGCTCCCAGATCGAGATCGC
>CAZADJ010000374.1:0-2262 GCA_964483845.1 uncultured Actinomycetota bacterium
GCTACGCTCGCCGGGAGGGTCGGACACCCCCGGGGAGCACCCATCAGCGTGTCACGCAGCGACGACAGCAGGCTCCGAGCCCCCACCGGCGTGTCGCGCACCGACCGCGGCAGGTACCGGCGATGAGCGCGAGCGCGATCCGGCTCGAGGGCGTCACGAAGCGCTACCCCGGCACGCAGGAGCCGGCGGTGGACGAGCTCACCCTGGAGGTTCCGGAGGGACAGATCGCCGTGCTCGTCGGCCCGTCGGGGTGCGGGAAGACCACGACGCTGCGGATGATCAACCGCCTCGTCGAGCCGACCGGCGGCCGCGTCCTCGTCGGTGGCGAGGACGTCCGGGACCTCGAGCCGTACGAGCTGCGACGCGGCATCGGCTACGTCATCCAGCAGATCGGCCTGTTCCCGCACCGCACGATCGCACAGAACGTCGCGACCGTCCCCCGGCTGCTCGGTTGGGACCACGACCGCATCGACGCGCGCGTCGACGAGCTGATCACGACCATGGGCCTCGAGCCCGGGATGAGGGACCGCTACCCCTCCGAGCTCTCCGGTGGACAGCGCCAGCGCGTCGGGGTCGCCCGGGCGCTCGCCGCCGATCCCCCGGTGCTGCTCATGGACGAGCCGTTCGGCGCGGTCGACCCGATCGTGCGCAGCCGTCTCCAACGGGAGCTGCTGAGCCTCCAGGAGGAGCTCCACAAGACCATCGTCTTCGTCACCCACGACGTCGACGAGGCGATCCAGCTCGGGGACCGGATCGCGATCCTGAACGTCGGCGGTGTCCTCGAGCAGTACGGGCCTCCGGCCGAGGTGCTCGCCGAGCCGGCCAACGCGTTCGTCGAGGAGTTCCTCGGCGCGGAGCGCGGGCTGAAGCGCCTGGCCCTGATCCCGGTGACCGACGTCGACCTCCCACGCGGGCCGGTCGTGGACGCGAGCACGAGCGTCGACCAGGCCAAGGCGGTGATGGACGAGCACGGGGTCGAGTGGGTCGGCATCCTCGACGACACGCGCCTGCGTGGCTGGGCGTGGCGCGACGAGCTCACGCCCGGCGACCCGGTCGGGTCCGCGGAGACCCGCGACTTCTGGGTGTGGATACCCGCAGACGCCAGCCTGCGGGAGGCGCTGGATGCGATCGTGAACACCCGCCACAACGTCGCCGTCGTCTACGACGGGGACACCTACGTCGGGATGCTGACCGTCGAGCAGGTCAGCGAGGAGCTGCTGCGGTGATCGCCGCGGTGCTCGCCCAGCAGCCGCTGATCGACCAGGACTGGGTCGTGCGCAACCTCGACCGCATCTGGGAGCAGACCGTCCAGCACCTGCTGCTCACCGGCATCCCCGTCGGAGCGGGGCTGCTCATCTCGCTGGTGCTCGCGGCCCTGGCGCTGCGGTACCGGCGGGCCTACGAACCGATCGCCGGCGTCGGCAGCGTCCTCTACACGATCCCCAGTCTCGCCGCGTTCGCGCTCCTCGTCCCCTTCTTCGGCTTCAGCGCGACCACCGCGATCGTCGCGCTCACCACGTACACGATCCTGATCTTCGTGCGCAACATCGTGACCGGGCTCGAGGGCGTGCCCGCCGAGGTGAAGGACGCCGCTGTGGGCATGGGCTACCGCCGGTGGCGGCTGTTCTGGGAGATCGAGCTGCCGATCGCGACGCCGGTCATCATCGCGGGGATGCGGATCGCGACCGTCACCGTCGTCGGGCTGGTCACCGTCTCCGCGCTCATCGGTCTCGGCGGGCTCGGCCGGTTCATCCTCGAGGGACTACGCCGCTCGATCATGCTGCCGAGCGCGATCCTCGTCGGCACGATCCTCTCCGTGGTGCTCGCGGCGCTGCTCGACCTGCTGCTGCTGACCCTGCAGCGGGTGCTCACCCCGTGGTCGGAGCGGGTCGCGGGGGCCGGCTGATGGAGTTCGTCGCCGAGGTCGTCGGTTGGTTCTCCGACCCCGCGAACTGGCGTGGGCCGCGGGGGGTCCCCTCCCGGACGTTGGAGCACCTGCAGCTGTCGGTCGTCTCCACGGTCATCGCCGTCGCCATCGCCGTGCCGCCGGCGGTCTGGCTCGCCCACCACCGCCGGGCCGAGTTCTTCTCCAACGCGATCGTGAACGTGGGGCGCGCCGTCCCGTCGTTCGGGGTGGTGGTGATCGCGGCGCTCGTCGCGATCCGCAGCGGAGTCAGCGTCACCTTCTGGCCGATCGTCGTGGCGCTGATCGCGCTCGCGCTACCGCCGGTGTTCACGAACACCTACACCGCGGTGCGCACG
>CAZADJ010000375.1:0-2262 GCA_964483845.1 uncultured Actinomycetota bacterium
GAGCCAGACCCCTACTCAACGTCCCAAGCACCCCAAACAGAGTATCAGCAGCCGGTAACGGGTCTCACGGGGGTCGGACCCCGGTCATCCCCGGTCGGTTGACGTCCAGGGGCAGTGGCCTTGTCGTCGCTTGCAGCGCCCTAAGCGGAGCTATCGGGATCGACTTCGCCTTGCGGACCCCGTGTCGTGTTCGTTCACCTCCAAAGGACTCGCAGCCTCGTTGGAACCCGTATCGGCCTGCGTCGGGATCACTTCATGAATGCCGATCTTGTCGACTCTCAGTTCAGCGGGATTGAGCCGCTCGAGAATGACGAGGTCGGTCTGAATGTTGATGCTGCCGAACCGGTTCACCAACAGGTCGCGACAATTATTGCAAGCAACCCGGTAACCGGGCTTCGTGATCCATCCGCACGAACGTGAGATGTAGCGAACAGGAATCGATTCATCTCTCTCGAAATGTGCTAGAGATGTAAGCACTGACGTCTGGAACCGATGACATCAGCTTCAGCCAAATCCAGGCTTAGTTAGCTGAAGCGAAGGAACCTCGCGCAGTCGTTCGACGACGGGTTTGCCGGCGTTCGCGGGACAGCCCAAATCCCCAACAACCACCCGGCCTCCCCAACCCAACCCAACCCCGGATAGGTGCAGTTGGCCAGGAAAAGCCCGTCTTGTTGGGAATTTCGAGAGTCGCTACAACACGCTTCAAACAGACACCAAACGCTTAGCGGTTCTTCTCGTTGTCGGTTTCACTTGCCGAGCAGCCACGTTTGTAGACGTTCCCGCATACATCATGTAGACTCATCGGCATGGCGACCACCACGATCCGCGTCGACAAGGACACCCACGAACGCCTCCAGGAATTGAGCAAAGAATCCGGCAGGTCGCTAATCGACACCATTCGTGATGCCACCGAGGCTCTCGGCAGACAACGATTCGCCCATCAGGTAGCAGCCGAACTCGCCGCCCTCCAAACAGACGAAGACGCCTGGAAGGCCTATCTCGCCGAAGCCGAGTCAACATCAGTGGCAGATGGCATCAATCAATGATCTCTGGCTTGTCGACTTCGGTGAGCCATATCCAGGAGAGCCTGCGGCCCACCGCCCTGCGCTAGTAGTAGGCCCACCGGATTCGTTCGGACCAGCGTTCCCATTCGTGATCGTCACACCCCTGACCACAACCAGGCGGGGACTCTCCCTTCATATCGAAGTGGAGCCAACGAGCGAGAATGGACTCGACGAAACCAGCTACATCCAATGCGAGCTGCTTCGATCGATCAACCGAAAGCGCCTGGTACACCAGATCGGGACCATCCACGTTGACACCAGCCTCCGTGTCGCCAGCGTCATCAAGACACTCCTGAGCTACTGATTCAGAGTTGCGGGCAAGGAACAACAGGCACAAAGGCACATCGAATTAGGTGCGGTGATGGCCGGGAAGCCCGTGGTTGTTGGGGATCTGGGCGGTTGGGCCGGCGGTGTCAAACAGGGGTCAAACTCTGGAGAGCCCAGGTGACTCGACCATCGCGAACCAATAAGCATCGCTAGGGCGTTGTTTGGACTAAGCGCCGGCGCTCTAGCTCGCCCGTCGGGCTTCAGCTATGTCGAGAAGGCGATGCAGAAGACTTGCAAGCCCAAGCGCCTCGAGAACGAGCAGTTCGTCATCGTCCCGTGACCAATGATCCTCATGCGCCCGCGGATTTCGCATACCGGTCATTGCTCCCATGAATAAGAGCATCATTCCTTTCTGCTCGTCGACCTCAGAGTCATTCGACTGATCGGAGAAATCGAGAAGTGGATCGTCATGCTTGAACGCTCGAGCCATCAGCCTCTGTCCATCCAATGACGAGCCGCTCAATTTCTTGACTCGGTTATTCACGGACTTGAAGGCTCTCAAAACTGAATCTTGGTATTGCCCCGTGGTGAAGGCCCGGCGGCTGCGATTCACGACTATCTCGTGGAAATCGCGAGAATTGAAGCGGGTTGCCGGCGTCTCCCTCGCTGACGTATTCGAGTCAACCACTTGCTTTAGATTCAGTTGTAGGGGTGGCGAGTCTCCGCCTAGGGCCCGAAGGTGCTCGTTCAGCCGAGTCAGTTCACCCGGCTCAAGGCCGTAGGACGCGAGATTTAGACCTGCTTGGGCAGCCACCACGAACAGAGCATCCTCGTCGGTCATATGCAGCTTGCGCTGCACCGCGCGCATTCGCATCGTTATCGCTGCGGTTTTGACACCGGCAGCCTTAATAGTGTCCCAGCGCAGTTGTTC
>CAZADJ010000376.1:0-2241 GCA_964483845.1 uncultured Actinomycetota bacterium
TGCGCGGCTTGGCCGACGAGCGCCGTCAGCACCGCTCCACCGCGGAGCACGCCGCGGTCGTCGTCATGTACCTCCGCGGCGGGTTCGAGGACGACCGCGTCCTCGGTGTCGCGCTGAACGCGAGCGAGGTCGCCGTCTTCCCGGAGACCTGGCGCGACCTCGTCGGCGGGGTGCTCGGCGCCGCCGGCAACGTCGAGCGCTCGGTGCTCGTCCACGAGGTGGGGCACCTGTTCGGCCTCGTCGAGCTCACCTACGGTTCGACCCACGACCGCCACGACGAGGACCACCCGGGACACTCCAGCGACCGCGGCTCGGTGATGCACTGGGCGATCGAGCGGGCGGCGGTCACGCAGGTGTTCGAGGGGCCGCCGCCGAACGACTTCGACGAGGCGGACCGCGACGACCTGCGCTTCCTGCGCACCGGGTCCCGGTGATCGGCCGCTGCTGCCGTCAACCCCCCTCGGGGGCACGGATGATCAGGGTGGTCTCGTGGCGCCGGCGGATCCCGGCGACGCGCATCAGCGGATGGAGGTCGCGCTCCTCGTGTTGCAGGCTCACCACGCGGCCCCCGGAGGACCTCGCGAACGAGAGGAGCTCCTCGTCGGTCAGGTAGGAGACCACCGGCGCTCCGATGTTGTTCCACGTGTCGAGGAGCTCGACGCGTCGCGACGTGACCGTGGTCACCGCCCGCTTGAGGTAGAAGACCGCAGTCATCACCGCAGGCGGGTGGAAGACCGGTTCGACGACGACCATGTGGCCCCCGGGCCGTGCGAGCCGCAACGCGTTCGCGAAGCCCCGCTCGGCGAGCTCGCGCGATGCGGTGCGGGTGCGACCGACCAGGTGGTGCAGGACCGCGGCCAGCAGGACCACGTCGAAACGCCGGGGGACCTGTTCCGGCAGGTCCGGATCGAGGACCGACGCGGTGTGGGTGGGGCAGTCGAGCCGCTCGCGGGCGATCTCCAGCGACGCATCGCTCGTGTCGATCCCGGCGACGTCGGTCAGACCGGTCTCGGCCGCGACGTGCGCGAGCACGCTGCCGGTCCCGCAGCCGATGTCGACCAGCGAGGTCGCCTCGTCGAGGTTCCCGCGGATCCATGCGCAGGCGGGATCGAGGCGTGCGGTCGAGTAGTCGGGGCAGTGCTCGTCGAAGTAGCGCGTGGTCTCGTCCCGTGCGCTCATCGTCAGCGATGCTCTCCGCCAGGGGTGCGGTCGACCCTCGGATCGTGACCACGCTAGCGGCGCCACCCGGACGGGCGCCTGTGAGGCCCGTACCGGAGACGGGTGCAGCGGTAGGTTCGAACGACCACGACCAGGAGGGGATGGAGCCATGGCCCCGGGAGGCCCGCCACCCGAGGAGCGAGGGAACCGGCTCGCACGCAGAGCCGTGGTGCTCTTCGCGGTGATCGTCGCGATCGTCATCATCCTCGTCGCACTGGACACCGACGCGCTCGACGAGGCGCTCGACGATGTCACCGACGAGGTCCCGGTGGAGACCGACGACGGCTCCGACCCCGACGGTGACAACGGCGACACCGGGACGGACGATCCGGACGGCGAGGACGGGGAGGACGGCGACGATCCCGACCAAGGGACCGTCGAGGCCGACGACCTCGGTGCGGTCGGCGCGAACGCGGTCGCGATGCTGCGGCCGGACGTGCCGCGCCTCGTGATCGAGATCGCCGTCCAGGAGGGACAGTCGGCCGACGACGCCGCGATCGACCACCTCGTGTCCGTGCTGCGGCGCGAGGCCGACAAGCCGGGCGGGATCGAGGTGGTGCGCACGACGTTCGCCTCCGACCGCCGCGAGTGGAGCCCGGAGGACATCCGCGCGGTCGCCGAGCAGCACCGCACGCAGTGGTCGGACGGCGACCAGACCGCCGCCTTCGTCGCCTACCTGCGGGGAAGCTTCGAGGACGAGGACGTGATCGGCGTCGCGGTGAACGCGAGCGAGGCGGCGCTGTTCCCGGACCGGTGGGCCGGCCTGCTCGAGGGGCTGCTGGGCAGCGACCGCGACGTCGAGCGTGCCGTGCTGACCCACGAGATCGGCCACCTGCTCGCACTCGTGGAGCTCGCGTACGACTCCGAGCACGATCGGGAGCACCCCGACGCGCCGGGACACTCGCAGAACGAGGGTTCGGTGATGCACCCGGCGGTGCGCAGCACCGCGGTCGCCCAGGCCTTCGACGGCCCGCCGCCCGACGACTTCGACCAGGCGGACCGCGACGACCTCGCCTTCCTCCG
>CAZADJ010000377.1:0-2236 GCA_964483845.1 uncultured Actinomycetota bacterium
GGCAGCGAGCTCGTCGAGGCCGAGCACTCCGCGCCGGCCGGCCGGGTCCGCGACTCCAACGGACCGATGCTCACCGCGCTGCTGCGGCAGGCGGGGATGGTGACGTTCTCGGCGGGCACCGTCCCCGACGACCGGCGGCAGCTCGTCGACGCGTTCGACTCCAACCTCGGCCACGCGGACCTGTTCGTCGTCGCCGGCGGGGGCAGCGGGGAGGTCCGCAAGGTCCTCGAGATGCTCGGCGAGGTCGAGGCGACGACGGTCGCGATGGAGCCGGGCGCCCACCAGCTGTACGGCCGCGTGCGCGGGGCCCCGGTGTTCGGGGTCCCCGGCCACCCCGCCTCGGCGTTCGTCGTCTTCGAGACGCTGGTCAGACCCGCGCTGCGACGGCTCCAGGGGCGCCGGGACCTGCTGCGGCCGCGCATCCGCGCCGTCCTCGACGGACCGGTCGAGACCACCCCTGGGGTGCGCAGCTTCCTGCGTGTCCGCCTGCACCGCGCCGAGGGAGGTTGGCGTGCGTCCCTCGCCGGCGGGCAGGACCTGCACGACCTGGCCTCGCTCGCGGCGGCGGACGGCCTGGCCGAGATCGGCGAGGATCAGGGGCGGGTCGAGGCCGCCACCGAGGTGGACGTGCACCTCCTCGTCGAGACCTGATCGCCGGCACCGCTCTCGTTGGGCCGTTCCCACCGTTGAGGGTGCTTCGGGCCGCGTCCAGCCGCTGGTACGTTCCGACTGGCCGTGGAGAAGGGACCCGTGCGGTGAACGCCCGGTGAACGATCCCGTGTGGGGTGCGGTGACGGCACACCGGGGACCGCACCCTCGCAACGGAGCACGTCGTCCGCGCGAGGCGCTCCGGTGAACACGGCACTCCTCGTCATGCTGGTGCTGTTGTGGGCGGTCTTCCTCCTCCCCGGTGCGCTACGTGCACGCCGTTCATCCCCGGCGACGAGCGTCGGTACCTTCGAACGGGCCATGCGCGTCCTCGCGCGTCGGGGCGGTCGGCCGGTGAGACCCGGGGAGGGGCGTTACGTGTACGTACCCAGGGATGCATCCGTGATCGTCGGTGATCGCGAGCGTCGCCGCCGGGAGATCGTCGAGCGCCGACGGCGCCTGTTCGTCCGCCTGCTCATCGCGACCGGCGCGACGCTGCCGTTCGCGGCGTTTCTCGGCGGTGCGGCGTGGTTCGTCTTCCTCGGCGCCGCGGGCGTGCTGACCGGCTACGCGGTGCTGTTGCGCCGCTGGAAGCTGCAGGCCGATCAGGCCGCCGAGGTGGTCCGCCACCTCCCGGATCTCGACGAGGTGGAGCGGCCGGCCGAGACCGATCCGCACGCCGCCCCGATCGCCGCGGGCGGCGAGCCGCCGGTGGCCGAGTTCCGGGTCGGCGGCGTTGCGGACGAGCACTCGCCCGCGAGCTCGACCGTCCGTATCCGTCACTGGCAGGGCTAGGCCCCGGTGCCCGGAGCCGACCTCGCGGTCCTGGTCGATCCCGTCCGCGAGCGGTTCCTCGACCGGCACCGCGCTCGTGAGGAGGCCTACGGTGCCTCACGCGACGTGATCCGCACCGCGGCCAACGCGATCCGGGCGATCCACCGCGGTGAGGACGCCCGCGCCGGGGAGCTGATCGACCAGTCCCGCGAGCAGCTCGACCGTGCGCTCGACGCCGTCGCCGACCACCCCGACGTGCTCCACGGGGGCTTCATCCAGGATGCCGCGAAGGAGTACGCCGAGGCGCGGCACACCGCCGCGGCGGTGGCCGGCGAGGCGTGGCCGACCGTCGAGGAGGTCGGCGTGGACGACGGTTCGTGGCTCCACGGCCTCGCGGAGACCGTCGGCGAGCTGCGGCGTCGGTGCCTCGACCTGATCCGCCGCGAGCGCCTCGACGAGGCCGAGGAGGTCCTCGAACGGATGGACGAGATCTACGCCAGCCTCGTCACGATCGACGTGCCCGAGGCGTTGACCCGCGGGCTCAGGCGGTCGACCGACAGCGCCCGGGCGATCACCGAGCGCACCCGGGGGGACCTCACGGCGGCGCTCGGCCAGCGGCGCCTCCGCGAGGCGCTCGACGCCCACCGTGAGGCGTTGGAGGAGCACCGCGAGGGACCACCGGGAGCCGCGGAGGGATAGCAGGTGGCCGGGGCGACGAGGTAGCATCCTGTCCCGCCCGGGGGTGTAGCTCAGCCTGGCAGAGCGCGTCGTTCGCAACGACGAAGTCGTCGGTTCAAATCCGATCACCTCCACT
>CAZADJ010000378.1:0-2232 GCA_964483845.1 uncultured Actinomycetota bacterium
GCCACGACCTCATCTTCCACCGCCGGTTCCAGGCCGAGCTGCGCGCCTGGGAGGAAGCCGATCGCGACCCCAGCTACCTGCTCACCGGCGGGCGGCTCGAGGAGGCCGAACGGTGGGGAACCGAGAGCGGTATCTCGCTCTCCGAACACGAGGAGGACTACCTCGAGGCCAGCCGTCGGCGGCGTGCCGAGGAGGAAGCGGCCGCCCGCCGCCGACGTCGCCGGGTCATCATCGGGCTGGTCGCAGGTCTCGTCGCCGTCTCCGTGCTGGCCGCAGTCGCGATCTGGCAGGGCCAGGTCGCCGAGCGTGAGGAGCGGCAGGCGACCGTGCGCCAGGTCGCCGGCGCGGCGACGGTCTCGCTCGCCGAGGATCCTGAGCGCGCCATCCTCCTCGCGTTGGAGTCCGCTTACACCTCCCTCGACGCGGGCGAGGAACTGCTCCCCGAGACGGTCGCCGCCCTCCACCGTTCGGTTCAGGCCTCCCGTCTCGAGATGCGCCTCGACGGCGGCCACGCCGCGGTGACGGTCAGCCATGACGGCGCGCTCTTCGCCACCGGCGTGCTCGACCCGGAGGGCGGCGGGCCGAGCGGCGAGGTGCTTCTCCGGGATGCGTCCACCGGCGAGGTGGCGAACACTCTCTCCGGCGGAGGCATCGTCATGGGCCTCGCGTTCAGCCCGGCCGAGCCCATCCTCGCCGTCGCGACGGGTGACATCGGAGGTGCCGACGAAGACACCTCGCCGGTGCGTCTGTACGACGCGATCAGCGGCGACGAGGTCGCGGAGTTCGCGGCCCCGCTGCACGTCGTCAGCGGGACCGGCATCGCGATCCGGCCCATCGCCTGGAGCCCGTCGGGTGAGCGGCTCGCGGTCGTCAGCCGCGATGCGCCGCCGGCCGGCGTCGTCACCGTCTGGGACGTCGGTGCCGGCCTCGAGCTCACCGCCATCACGATCCCGGAGCGAGTGGGCGAGGTCGGGTTCCTCGACGAGACCACGCTGCTCGCAGGGCAGCCGGGCGAGATCGGGATGTACGACGTGACCTCCGGCGAGGAGACAGGCCAGCTCACGACCGGCCTGTCCGGTCCCTTCTCGCTGGCTGTCGACCTCGACCTCGGGAGGCTCGTGGTCGGGTCCCAATCCGAGCGCGAGCTCCAGGGCTGGGACCTCGTCACGGGTGAGCAGCTTTGGTCGACCGAGACTGCGACGTTCTTCGTCCAGGACATCGACCCCGTCACCCGGATCGTCGCCACCGGCGGCAACACCGGGGAACTCGCTCTGCTCGACGTCGACGACGGCTCCGAGGTGCTCGACCTGCTCGGTCACACCGGCGCGGTCTGGGGCGCGGTCTTCGCCTCCCCGGGTGAGCGCCTCGTCAGCGTGAGCGGCGAGGGCGAGACCCGCGTCTGGGACGTCACCACCTCGGGACCGGCCGACGGCGGGGCGCTCGCCCTCGACGCAGCAGGAGCGGGAGTGCCCGCGGCGATCAGCGTGTCGCCCGACGGCTCGGCGATCGCGGTCACCTCCAGGACGGAGGGTGGCGAGTTCCGCGTCATCGATCGGGCCAGCGGCGAGGTGCTCGGATCCCTCGCCGACCCGCACCCGGGCCTCGGGTGGTTCGATCCCGTGCAGGTCGCTCGTGACTGGTCGCTGATGGCGTGGGTGGACGCCGAGAACGACGCGTGGGCCGGCGACCTCACGGATGGTGGTACAGAACCGGTGGCGCTCCCGCCGTGCACCATCCCCAAGGCGCTCAGCCCCGACGGCTCCGCGGTCCTGCTCGACGGTGTCCGGCTCTGCGGCCCCGACGACGCCCCCGAGGGTGCCGAGCTGCGTACCCGGGTGATCGACCCGTCGTCCGGGGACGAGCTGTACGACCTCGGCGAGCGCCCCGCGTGGGGGCCCGGCCATGCCTTGAACCCGCAGGGCACGCTCGAGGCCGGTCGCTACCTCGCGACCAACGTCCTGCCCGGCCGGGTCGAGCTCCACGATGTCACCGTGGGGGAGCTCGTCATGAGCTTGGACCTCGAGGACGACTTCCCGCTGACCCTGGCCTTCGGCCCCGACGGACGCCACCTGGCCATCGGCACGCAGCACGGACGCACACAGGTCCTGGACGTGCCCGCGCTGGTCGAGGGCGCGCCGGTGGAGGACGCGGTGATCTTCCGTCTCGTCACCCACACCGGCGGCGTCCCCGGCGTCGCACTCAGCGGCGATGGGGTGCTCGCCACCTCCAGCT
>CAZADJ010000379.1:0-2205 GCA_964483845.1 uncultured Actinomycetota bacterium
GTCCTCGTCCGGCTCGAGGCACCGCCGGGGCTCGACTCCGAGCCGGAGCTCACGATCGCGACCGGCCGTGGGTCCGCACCCCCGTCGCGGCGCACCATCGCCACCTGCGACTGGCACGGGCGGTGGGTGCGCTGGTGGTGAGCGGCCACCGGCGACCGCGGTCGTCCTCGACGCGTCCCACCGGCGGAGCGGAGGGGGCCTCTGGTACCTTCGGCCGCCGGCCGGTCCCGTCCAGCGGGTGCCGCCTCCCCCGTCCGGCCACCCCCTCACCGCCCCTCCCAGAGCAGGTCCGATGAGCCAGATCGACGATCGGGCTCCGGCGTCCGCGCCGTCCCCCGAGCCCACGGACGCCGGATCCACCCCCACCGACCGGATCGCGCCGATGACCCTGCGTGGCCGCGACGGTCGGTGGTGGGCGCGCGCGACCGCGATCGGCGCCCTCGCCCTCCTGCTCTCGCTCGTCGCCCTCCTCGGGACGCTCCGCTTCGTCCACCGCGGTGCGGCGCTGCCCGGGACGGTCGTCGCTGGTGTGGACGTCGGCGGGGCGCAGCCCGCCGAGGTCCGTGCGCAGCTGGCCGATCTCGTCGCGGCCCGCCAGAGCGACCCGATCGTGTTCGCCCACGGCGACGACGAGTTCACCTTCGTCCCGGGCTCCGAGACCTACGAGGCCGACCTCGACGCCGCGGTCCGGGCCGTGATGGCGGTCGGACGGGAGCGCAACCTGCTCACCTCCTCGTGGCGCCAGCTGGGCACCCTCACCGACCGCCGGTACCCGGTCGCCCTCCCCGACGACGCCCACGCGGACCCGATCGCCGGGTGGGTCGCCGACGTCGCCGACGAGGTCGATCGCACACCGTCGCACGGCAGCGTCACCGCCGATCCGGACGCGCTCGAGGTCGTGGTGGAGCCGGCGGGCCCCGGCGAGCGCGTGCTGCGCGACGAGGCGGTAGCGGTCGCGCTGTCGGCCATCCGCGAGCCGGGTCCGGAGCGCGCCGACCTGCCGGTCGAGGCCCTGCCGCAGGAGGTGTCGGATGACGACGTGGAGCGCGTCGCCGAGCTGGCGGAGCGCGCCATCGCCGAGCCCCTGCACCTCGACGCCGACGGCACCGCGATCACCCTCGATCGGTCCGAGGTGGCCGCGCTCGTCGGTTCGCGCTCCGTGCGCACCGACGACGGGCGCACGCTGGAGCTCGACGTGCGGATCGCTGACGCCCGCACGGTGCTCGACCCCTACCGCGACGCCCTCGACGTCGACCCCGTCGAGGCCACATTCGAGGTGGTCAGCGGCCTCACAACGTTCGACGACATGAGCGACACCACCTGGTCCCCCCGGCCGGCCGAGGTGGAGATCATCCCGTCGCAGGACGGCACCCGGCTGGACCCGATCGTCGCGGCGCCCGCCCTGCGCGAGCTGCTCGTCACGGGTGAGCGCGAGGGGGACCTGCCGCTGCAGCTCGTGGATCCGGAGATCTCGACGGCTGACGCCGAAGCGCTGAACGTCGACCACCTGATCGGGACCTTCACCACCTACCATGCCTCTGGCCGCCCGCGCGTCCACAACATCCAGCTGATGGCCGACATCGTCCGCGGCACCGTCCTGGAGCCCGGCGACACCTTCTCGGTCAACGAGCACGTCGGACGGCGGACCGCCGCGAAGGGGTTCGTGGCCGACGGGACGATCGTCGGCGGCGAGTTCGTCGACGAGATCGGCGGCGGCGTCTCGCAGTTCGCCACGACGATGTACAACGCCGCCTTCTTCGCGGGGATCGAGATCGTCGAGCACAAGGCACACAGCTACTACATCTCGCGCTACCCGATGGGTCGTGAGGCGACGCTGTACTACCCGACGGTCGATCTGAGGATCCGCAACGACACGGCCAACGGCCTCCTCATCCACACCTCCTACACCCCGGGATCGATCACCGTCTCCCTCTTCGGCGACAACGGCGGCGCGACGGTCACCGCCGAGCACGGCGACCCCTTCAACCACCGGACCGCGCAGACCATCTACCGCGAGAACCGTGAGACCCTCGCACCCGGCCAGCAGCGCCAGATCCAGGGCGCCGGCCAGGGCTTCGACGTCGAGGTCCACCGACACATCACCGTCGACGGCCAGACCGTGACCGAGCGCATCTTCACCCGCTACGAGGCCCAGCCCCGCATCGTCGAGCGCAACACGGCCGACCCGCCGCCTCCCGACGAGGA
>CAZADJ010000380.1:0-2204 GCA_964483845.1 uncultured Actinomycetota bacterium
CCGACGGAGCGGAAGCCGCGAGCTGAGGTCCGGCCGGACCACCGTCCGCACCGCGACACGCACGACCGAGCACCGAGCACCGAGCCAGCGACCGGAGCGAGAGATGGACCTGCTCGAGCACCAGGGCAAGGAGTTCTTCCGCGACCACGGGGTCCCGACCGCGCCCGAGGGGGCGGTCTGCGAGACGCCGGACGAGGTGGAGGGCGCCGCGCGCGACATCGACGGACCGGTCGTCGTCAAGGCACAGGTGAAGACCGGCGGTCGGGGCAAGGCCGGCGGGGTGAAGCTCGCCGACACCCCCGAGGAGGCGCGGGAGGCTGCCGGGTCGATCCTCGGCCTGGACATCAGCGGCCACGTCGTCGAGGTCGTCTACGTGGAGCCCGCCTCCGACATCTCCGAGGAGTACTACCTGTCGGTGATGCACGACCGGGAGGGCAAGGGCTTCATGGTGATCTGCTCCGCCCAGGGCGGTGTCGACATCGAGCAGGTGAACCGCGAGGACCCGGACGCGGTGGTGAAGGAGGCGCTGCTCCCCTCGGAGGTGCGTGGCGGCCTGCCGCGCGGCCGCGCCCTGGAGATCGTCCGCCGGGCGGCGATCCCCGAGGCGGTCCGCGACGGGGTCACCGACCTGCTCGTCACCCTGTTCGACGCGTTGCGCGACGGCGACGCGCTGCTCTGCGAGATCAACCCCCTGGTCCGCACCGCCGACGACCGCGTGCTCGCGCTCGACGCGAAGGTCACCCTCGACAACAACGCCGCGTTCCGCCACGAGCGCTACGAGGAGTGGGCCGAGTTCGATCGTCGCGGCGAGGGGCTGGAGGCCGAGGCGAAGCGCAAGGGCCTGCAGTACGTGAAGCTCGAGGGCGACGTCGGCGTGCTCGGCAACGGCGCCGGGCTGGTGATGGCGACGATCGACGTCGTCGCGCAGGCCGGCGGGAGGCCGGCGAACTTCCTCGACATCGGCGGTGGCGCCTCGGCCGACACGATGGCCGAGAGCCTGCGTGTCGTCCTGTCCGACCCGGACGTGAGGAGCGTCCTCGTCAACATCTACGGCGGCATCACCCGCGGCGAGGAGGTCGCGAACGGTCTGGTCGAGGCGATGGACCGGCTCGGCGACGTCGAGCAGACGATCGTGCTGCGCCTGGACGGCACGAACGCCGAGGAGGGCCGCGAGATCATCGCCGAGGCCGACCTCGACAACGTCGTCGCCGAGGCGACGATGGACGACGCGGCGCATCGCGCCGTCGAACTCGCGCAGGGCTGAAGCGGAAGGGCTGACGGAGACATGAGCATCCTCGTCGACGCGGACACGAAGGTCCTCGTCCAGGGCATCGGGACCCAGGGCACCTTCCACGCCAAGCGCAACCGGGACTACGGCACGCAGGTCGTCGCCGGCGTCCACCCGAAGCGCGGTGGGGAGACCTGGGAGGAGCTCGGCCTGCCGGTCTTCGCCACCGTCGAGGAGGCGGCCGCCGAGACCGGCGCGGACACCTCGCTCGTCATGGTGCCGGCACCGTTCACGAAGGACGCGATCCTCGAGGCCCACGACGCCGGCATCGGGACCATCATCGTGATCACCGAGGGCGTGCCGGTCCACGACATGACCGAGGTCTACGACCGGGTCGTGCGCGAGGGCGGGACGCGGCTGATCGGCCCGAACTGTCCGGGCGCGATCAGCCCCGGGCAGGCCAACGTCGGCATCATCCCGTCGGACATCGCCGAGGCCGGCGAGGTCGGGCTGGTCTCGCGCTCGGGGACGCTCACCTACCAGATCATGGACGAGCTGGCCGAGGGCGGGCTCGGCATCTCCACCTGCGTCGGCATCGGCGGCGACCCGGTGATCGGCTCCGGCTTCCTCGACATCATCGAGCTGTTCGCCGAGGACCCCGACACCGAGGCGATCGTCTTCGTCGGCGAGATCGGCGGGACCGAGGAGCAGGAGGCCGGACGCTGGATCGCGGAGAACATCCCCGACACGCCGGTGGTCGCCTACGTCGCCGGGTTCGAGGCGCCGCCCGGCAAGCAGATGGGCCACGCCGGCGCGATCGTGCGTGAGGGCTCGGGCGGTGGCGAGACCGCCGCGGAGAAGAAGGAGATCCTCGAGGGGCTCGGCATCGCGGTCGCGACCAGCCCGTCGGAGGCGTCACGGCTGATGATCGAGCGCCTCGCCTGATCAGGCACGTCGCGGCGTCACGTGACGCTCG
>CAZADJ010000381.1:0-2203 GCA_964483845.1 uncultured Actinomycetota bacterium
CGCGATCGCCAGACGTCGGAGGCCGGATCGTGACCGTGGAGAGCGGGTTCGTCGACAACGACGGCGTGCGTATCCACCACCTGTCGGCTGGTGGACGCGACAGCCCGGTCCTCGTCGCGCCGGGGCTGTCCGACAGCGCCGAGGACCACCGCGGCCTCGTCGAGGCACTGTCGCCCCGTCGCGTGGTCGCGATGAGCTTCCGTGGTCGCGGGCGCAGCGGCTCGCCGGTCACCGGCTACGACCTCGGCGGCCACGTCTCCGACCTGGACGCGGTCGTCGAGGGGCTGGGCCTTCGCGACGTCGTCCTCTTCGGTCACTCCCGGGCCGTCTCGTACGCGGTCGCGTACGCGGCGACGCGACCGGACCGGGTCGCGAGCCTCGTCCTCGGGGACGCCCCGCCCGTCCACCGGTCGTTCCCTCCGGAGTGGGTGGGGCAGTTCGGGGCGTCGCGGTGGCGCGGTCAGCGCGTGGACGAGCGGGTCAGCGAGGACCTCCTCCGAGCCATCCAGCGCGAGGCGCGGGAGGTGCAGCTGTGGGACACGCTCGCGGCGCTGCGCATCCCGGTGGTCGCGCTGCTCGCGGGCGCGACGCCCCCGGAGCGACGCACACCCCTGGCCGAGCGCTACCGTCGGGCTGGCGCCCAGGTGGCGGTACTCGAGAACGCGGACCACACGCTGTGGGAGCCCGAACCGCAGCGCCTGGTGCGCGTCCTGGAGGAGATCGCGTCCGCGGTCGATCGCGGCTCGTAGCGCGGGGGTCGACCTCGACGCCCCCCGACCGCACGGGGGAGGCGGGCGCACGCCGCTCCGGGCACATCGGGGTACGGTCGATCCCATGGGCAGCGTCGACACCGAGGGACGCTTCGAGCGCGACACCTCGTACATCTCCGACCGGGTGACCGCGGACGGCTCCAGCGACTGGCCGGTCGAGCCCGGGCGTTACCGCCTCGTCGTCAGCCGGGCGTGCCCCTGGGCGAACCGGGCGATCATCGTGCGTCGTCTGCTCGGGCTCGAGGACGTCCTGTCCATGGGCGTCGCCGGCCCGACCCACGACGAGCGCAGCTGGAAGTTCGACCTCGACCCCGGCGAGGTGGATCCGGTGCTCGGCATCCACCGGCTCCGCGAGGCGTACGAGGAGCGCATCCCCGGCTACGACCGTGGCGTCACCGTCCCGGCCATCGTGGACGTGCCGAGCGGGCAGGTCGTCACCAACGACTTCCGGCAGATCACCCTGGACCTCTCCACCGAGTGGACCGACCACCACCGCGACGGCGCCCCCGATCTGTACCCGGAGCACCTGCGCGACGAGATCGACGAGATCACGGCCGAGGTCTACCGCGACGTGAACGACGGCGTCTACAAGGCGGGGTTCGCGAGCACCCAGAGCGCCTACGAGGAGGCCCACGGGCGGCTGTTCGACCGCCTCGACCGGCTGGAGGAGCGGCTCGCGACGCAGCGCTACCTCGTCGGCGGGAGCATCACGGAGGCCGACGTCCGCCTGTTCACGACCTTGGCGCGCTTCGACCCCGTCTACCACACCCACTTCAAGTGCAACCGCAACAAGCTGAGCGAGATGCCGGTGCTGTGGGCCTACGCCCGCGACCTGTTCCAGACGCCCGGCTTCGGCGACACCATCGACTTCGTCCACATCAAGCGCCACTACTACGAGGTCCACACGGGTATCAACCCGACCGGCATCGTCCCGGTCGGTCCCGACCTGAGCGGCTGGTCGGCACCCCACGGACGCGAGGAGCTGGGCGGCGAGCCGTTCGGTGACGGGACCCCACCCGGACCCCCGCCGCCCGACGAGCGCGTGCCGCCCGCCCACACCCCGCTCGCCGCCTGACACCACCGGCCGGCCGTGCCACGGCCTACCGTGGTCGACGCGAGCAGACCGACCCACCGGGAGGACCGCAGATGGACATCCAGCTCACCCCGGACGCCGCGGCCCTGATCCGGCGCAAGGGCGGGAGGGCTGCGCTCAACTTCATCCGCGCCGTCGGCTGAGGCGGTCGGGCCGAGGTGTCGGTCGACACCTACCTGAAGGGCAAGGACACGAGCTCGTACCGACGGGTCCACCTCGACGACGTCGAGCTGCTCGTCGCGCCGAGCATGGCCCGGTGGTCGCGCAGCGTCCACGTGGACACGAAAGGGGCGCTGTTCTGGCGGGGGTTCCACGTGGAGGTCGAGCACGAGCACGGCCC
>CAZADJ010000382.1:0-2198 GCA_964483845.1 uncultured Actinomycetota bacterium
AGCTGCACCTCGAGGAGACGCTGGGCGACCACCTCCTGCGGCGTCATGTGCGTGACCCCTGGGAGCGGGAGGAACGTGTGGGGACGACCGGAGGCGAGCAGCGCGCGCGACAGTCGGAGTGCGTGGGCCGCCACAACGTTGTCATCGGCCAGGCCGTGGATGATCAGCAGGGGACGGGCCGCCTCGTCGGGCTCCGGGGCCCGGGCGGCGTCGGCGAGCACGGAGCTGCGTTCGTAGGCCCCGGGCGACGCATCGGGGTGGCCGAGGTAGCGCTCGGTGTAGTGCGTGTCGTAGAGGTGCCAGTCGGTGACGGGGGCGCCCGCGACGCCGGCGTGGAAGACGTCGGGACGACGCAGGACAGCGAGCGCGGCGAGGTAGCCGCCGAACGACCAGCCACGGATCGCGACGCGGTCGACGTCCAGCGCGGGTTCGAGCTCCGCGGCGGCGTGGAGCGCGTCGACCTGGTCCTCGAGCACGGGCCCAGCGAGATCACCGTGCACGGTGCGCTCCCAGGCGGGGCCACGGCCGGGGGTGCCCCGGCCGTCGCAGATGAGGACGACGAAGCCCTGGTCGGCGAACCACTGGGGGGTGAGGTAGGCGTGGCGGGCCGCGACCACGCGCTGCGCGTGCGGCCCACCGTAGGGGTCGAGGAGCACCGGGAGCCGCCCGCCGTCGTGGTCCCGTGGGAGGACGAGCGCCGCGCGCAGACGGCGCGCTCCCAACTGGACGAGCCGCACGTCGGTCTCGAGACCGGGGTCCGCTGCGTGCGAGGTGAGCTCGCGGGTCGCGCCGCCGTCGAGGCGCACGCTCGTCGTGACGGTCGGGTGGTCGAGGGAGCTCGACGTGATCGCGACCACCCCTCCCCCGGCTGCTGGGGCGTCGTGGACGCCGCTCCCGTCCGTGAGCTGCTGAGGCCGGTGGTCTGCGTCGAGCGGGTAGCGGACGACGTGCGTGACGGTCGGGTCGTCGCCGCTGACGGCGCAGAGCGCTCCGTCCCCGTCGACGTGGAGGACCTCACGGATGTGCACGCCCGGTGGGCTCACCGGCTCGCCCTCGACGACCAGACGTCGCGTGTCCTCGTCGTCCACGCTGGTGACGAGACGACCGTCGGGGGTCCAGGCGGGCAGCCCGTCAACGAGGTCGACCCAGGCGGGGTCGCGCTGGTCGGACCGCGTCTCGGTCCGCCCCGAAGCCGGGTCGGCGGTGAGCACCTCGGTGCGGAGCTGGTCGCGGCTCTGGACGAGGAGGGTCAGGGGGCCGTCGCTCCACCGCACGCGGGCGAGGTACGGCAGGGCCTCCCGGTCCCAGACCACCTCGACCGGATCGCCGTGACCGTCCGCGTCGACGACGAACAGCCGGACGTCGGCGTTGTCCGTACCGGCAGCCGGGTAGGACAGCACCGTCGGCTCCGAGGCTGGCTCCGCGGGGTCGGCGAGGTGCCACCGTCTGACCCCCGAGGTGTCCACCCGGGTGACGGCGAGCCGGTCTCCGCGATCGTCCCACCAGTGGCCGCGCGGGCGACCCATCTCCTCGGCGGCGACGAACTCCGCGAGCCCCCACGTGACATCCGCGGTCGAGACCGGTGTGACGCGTCGCGTCGAGCCTCCGTCGACGTCGACGACGTGGACGCAGCCGCCGGCGACGTAGGAGACCCGCCCTGCCGTGGGATCGATCCGCGGGTCCACCACGTCCCCGGCGACCTCGAGCTCACGGACCGACCCGTCAGCGTCGAGGTCGACGAGGAACAGCCGACCCGACAGGGCGAACACGGCGCGGTCGAGGTCCGGGGTCGCGGAGTAGGCCACGATCCCTCCGGCGAGCTCACGGCGGCGCTCCCGCCGGGTGCGCTCCTCCGGCGGCAGGTCGGCGTCGGTGTCGGCGTCGTGGAGGAGGCTCGTGGGGTCGGCGACGAGCCGTTCCGCCCCGTCGGGCAGGTCGACCGCCCAGAGCCGGTTGACGGGGTCCTCGCCGTGGCTCGACCGGCAGAAGGTCAGTCGGGAACCGTCGTCGGCGACGCGGACGTCCCGTGGGCGACCGAGGCTGAACCGGCGCGTGCGCGCCGACCGCCGCGGGTAGCTCTCGACGGGCGCGGAACGGTCCCCGCCCGTCACCTCCGCTCCCGGACCCTGGCCGGGGCCGACGTCGTCCGGGGTCACGCGTCGTCCACCCGTGGGGGGCCGGCCGCACCGACCCTGGTG
>CAZADJ010000383.1:0-2193 GCA_964483845.1 uncultured Actinomycetota bacterium
CTGGCCCAGGCGAGCCCGATCGCGAACCCGAGGGCGATCCCCGACGGTGCGGCGAAGCCGGCGACCAGCGCCGCGAGCGCGACGACGAAGACCCCGAACACCCCGACGGCGGCCGTGCCGACGACCTGGCCCCACTCGAGCCTGCCGGCCGCGACGGCGGTGGCGTGGACCAGCATCGCGGTCGCGACGGCGACCGGGACGGCCGGGAACTCGGCCCGCGGGACGGCGCCCTCGAGGAGGAAGCGGTCGAGGAGGAGCGCGCCGAAGCCGCTCCCGAGCACGCCGACGGCGACGCGCGCGCCCGCCCGCTGGCCGCGCCGGACGCCCGCGTAGAGCACGAGCAGCGCCGTCGGGGCGATCATCCCCGGTGGCTCGAACGCCTCGAGCATCGACCGGGCGAGCTGGACCGCCTCGTCGGTGCGGGTCGCGCCGACCCACGCCAGGACGGGGAAGTCGATCGCGGCCAGGCCACGCGCCGCCTGCGTCTGGCTCACGACGAGGCCGATCACCCCGATACCGGCCAGCAGTGCCACCGAGGCGATGGTGAGGTTCAGCCCGCGGGCCACCCGGGGATCGAACCGACGGCCGAGCCAGCGCAGCTGCCTGTCGAAGCGCCCGCGGGCCCACGCGACCCCGCGCAGCGCGAGGAACCGTTCGAACGCGCGACGGATCGCGGTCTGTCGCCGGATGAGGCGCACGGCCACGTAGCGGATCGCGAGCGCGACCACCAGCAGCACGAGGACGAGGAACGCGGCCGGTCCGGCGAGCGTGTGCAAGACCCCCCACGACTCGCCGAGCACGAACCCGAGCACGACCCAGGCGGTCGCCCACAGCACGCCGGTCGGCAGATCGAAGAGGAGGAACCGGCCGAACCGCATCCCCGACGCGCCGGCGACGAACGGGACGAAGATGCGCAGGAAGGACGCGAAGCGGCCGACGACGATCGCCCACTCGCCACGGCGCGCGAAGTGGTCGCGGGTCCGCTCGATCGGTCCGCGCAGGTGGCGCTGGAGGGGGAGGCGATCGATGATCGCCTCCCCCCACCGCCGCCCGATCCAGAAGCCGGTGGCGTTGCCGAGGGCGGTGCCGATCACCGCGGCCGACGCGACCCACACGAGCGCGGCCTGCCCGCGCGAGGCGAGGACCCCGCCGCCGGCCATCGCCAGCTCGCCCGGGGTGACCAGGCCGAGGAAGAAGGCCGCCTCGGCCCACGACAGGAGGCCGACGATCAGGTAGACCGTGAGCCCGCGCAGGCCGAGGACCGCCTCGATGAGCGCGGTGACGACCCGTTCCACGATGCCGAGCCTATTGGGTGCTGGACGCGGACGCGGTCACCGCACCGTCCCGGCGCCCGCCAGCGGTCCGGGCGGCGCGGTCAGCGCCCGGTCTCGTCGGGGCCGGGATCCCGTTCGTCCCCCGCCCGGGCCGGGTCGTCAGCTGTCCCCGGTCGCTCGGCACCGGAGCGGCTGAACACCGCCCACGCGATGAACCACATCGCCGCCGCGCCCAGGACGGTCGTCGCCCCGAGGGCCTGCTCGGGCTCGGCCCCGCCGAAGACCGTCAGGGTGGAGGCGAAGAACACGTAGGCGACCAGCCCGACGACCAGCCCGGCGGTCACCGGGTGGCGTCTCCTCCAGCGGCGCATGCGCGATCCTCAGCCCGACGGTGCGGGGGTCTCCTCACCACCGGCCGGCTCCTCGGGAGGTCCGACGGAGCCGTCGATCTCGAGCAGTCCGGCCGCGGTGTCGTGGAGGAACCGGGCCGCCGCCGACTCGGCGAGCATCTGCAGCTGCGCCGGCCCGAAGGACGCACCGATCGAACCGGACGGTGCGCGGTAGGTCCCCGCCAGACCGAGATCGCACCGCGTGTCGGCGAGCGTCCGCAGGCTCAGGGTCCCGTCGAGGGGCGGGAGAGCACGCGTCGCGGCGTCGTCGCCGGGCTCGGGATCCGCCTGCCAGCCGATGCGGCGCTGGAGCAGCTCCTCGTCGCCGAAGACCTCACCCACGCCGCAGGTCGCGGTGCGGGTGATCGGGCCGGCCTGGATCTCGACGGCCCAGTGGTCGGGTCCACGTTCCTGCGCCGGCGGGGGGAGCCAGCGGCCGGGATCCGTGCGGAAGCGTGCGCGGAGCTCCGCCGGATCGTCGTCCAGCGGCACCCACAGGTCGATGCGTCCCATCGCCGTCCGACCGCCTC
>CAZADJ010000384.1:0-2193 GCA_964483845.1 uncultured Actinomycetota bacterium
GCTCCACGTCGACGGGAACAAGTCGCTCATCTACGCGCAGATCCACTACACGTTCCAGCAGACCGACGAGACCTTCGACTACGAGGGCCGTGCCGCGTACCTGTACAACCCCCGTCGGCTCCAGCACGAGGGCTCACCGCTGTCGACGGCGCCCGAGCGCTTCGATCACCCGCCCCAGGAGGCGTTCAGCGCGACGATCGATCACGTCGACGGGATGTCCACCCACGAGTTCGAGGTCCGCGGACCGGAGGACGGCGTCTTCAACGACGGGCTCACCGCGACCATCACGTGGGACAACGTCGGCGGTGTCGGCGCCGGGTCGCTGAACGAGATCGCCATCGACCGGCGCCGTGGGGAGGAGGACCCCCAGCGCGGCGAGCAGGAGGGCGACGAGTGGCAGACGCAGAACAGCTACTACAACCAGTCCGAGCTCTACCTCCAGGGCGGCGCGCAGGTCGACGTGAACGTCCCCTCGCCCGGGGTGTACCGGCTGCGCGTCCAGGGGGAGACCCCGGGACGGTTCGCCTGGGACGTGGAGTTCCACGGCGAGGCCGCGTGGCCGGACCCCGGACAGCTGCCCTACGACGTGTCGAACATGGACTTCTTCTCCATGCTCGAGGAGCACGTCCCGTCGGCGGACAAGCTGACCCGGGTCCCCATCGACGACGTCCTCGCTGGCGACGTGGACCTGGCGGGCTTCGACACCGTCGTCGCCGCAGACGACGCGTTCGTCCCCGGCTACAGCGAACCGGTCAGCTTCCGTGACGAGGCCCAGGAGGCGATCGAGGGCAGCGTCGTGGGCCG
Source organism: uncultured Actinomycetota bacterium (assembly GCA_964483845.1). Classification (GTDB taxonomy): domain Bacteria; phylum Actinomycetota; class Nitriliruptoria; order Nitriliruptorales; family JAHWKO01; genus CAZADJ01. The sequence goes on from CAZADJ010000384.1 coordinate 805, forward strand.
GGCGCCGGGGGCCGGCGAGCGCAACGAGGCGACGAGCGAGTTCTTCGAGTTCGAGGTGGAGCCGGGCAACGCCGCCCTGGAGATCCGCGCGACCTGGGACGCGCCGAGCGACTACGACCTCTACATCCAGCGTCGCTCCGGCGACCTCTGGACCGGTGACATCGCCGCGGGTGAGTCGGGTTCGCTCTCCGACGAGTTCGCCCGGGTCCGCGCACCACGTCCGGGCGCGTACCGGGTCGAGGTGCACAACTGGGCGGGGAGCTCCCAGCCGATCAACCTGACCGTCAGCTTCTACAACGATGACGTGGAACCGGGACCCGGGGGGGCCGAGGCGACCGACCAGCTCGCCGAGGTGATCGACACCACCGAGACCGGCGGCACGACGGGCCCGTACGGGCCGGCCGACCGCGATCGGATGGCGGAGATCGCGCGCGACTTCGTCGAGCAGGGCGGCAACCTCGTGCTCACCGACGACTCCCTGCGGGCGGTCGAGTGGATGGAGGTCGTGCCCCCGCAGAGCGTCTTCGAGCAGATCGTGTTCGCCGGGTACGCCCGCTTCTCCGCCGACGGCGGCGAGACGACGACGTACGACGATCCGCTGGCGGCGAACGTCGACCAGCCGGGTGCCGCCGAAGGGGCCGGTCACCGCCACCAGCTCTCCGAGCCGGTCCCGACCGGCTACGCGATCGGGGAGGGCCTCGGCACCGGCAGCATGGAGACGCACCCGTTGTGGGGGATCGACCGTGGAGCGTGGGAGGACGCCGGCGGCCGCGTCGTCGGGGTCGCCGGTGGCGACGTCACCCTCGGCGAGGTCGCGGTCGGCGACGGGGTCGTGCGCATCCTCGGCACGCTGCTGCCCTACCCGACCGACGAGTACGACCACCCCTTCGGGCTGAGCAGCTACGGGGTCACCTACTCGGGCTACGAGGTCCTCCGCAACATGCTGGACTGGGAGAACCCCGACGGAGCGACACCTCCAGGCGACGGAGCGCCCGGAGGCGAGGACGAGGCGGGCGCGCCCCTGCCGACCACGGGCAGCGGCACCGGGGGGATCGCCCTGGTCGCCCTGGCGCTGGCCGTCGCCGCGGCGTACCGGCTCCGCGGCCGGATCCGCGCGGGGATAGCCGCCGTCCTCTGACGGACGGCGCCGCGGGTCACAGGGGGGTCGCGCCCCTTGACGGGGCGTCCCGGCGAGCGCACGCTCACCATTGCTCCCGGCACGCCGCCCGGTCCCTGAGGACGAGGAGCTCGAGGAGCAGATGGGGACGCTGACGGCCGAGGAGGTGCGCTACCTCGACCGGCCCGATCCGTGGCTGGCCAGCGCCTGAGCGCCCGCTGCGCCCCGGGTCGAGCGGCCCGCGCGTCCCGTGCCCACCGGCTGCCGGCTCA
>CAZADJ010000385.1:0-2190 GCA_964483845.1 uncultured Actinomycetota bacterium
ATGTTCGCGAGGACACGCAACGTGTTGGCTGCGCTCATGCGGGACCTGCGACGGATCGTGATCCGTGCGCAGCGGCGCGTCGATCCCGACACGCCACCGGAGCGGGAGCTGTCGAACCCGCCGCAGCTCTGAGGGCCGGGCCGTCAGCTCACGCTCCCACCCGGGTCCCGTGCCGCATCGGGTGACCGGTCAGGGACCGTCGCGCCCGGGCGGGTCACCGCCCCTGCCCGGCGGGTCGTCGGGCGGGCCTGCGCCGCTCGGCGGGTCCGCGCCGTCTGGGTCCTCCGTCTCCGTCTCCGTGTCACCCTCCTCGGACCGCGGGTCGGTCGCCGCGCTCCCGTCATCCGTCGCGTCTCCGGACGTCACATCACCACCCTCCGCGTCCCCGGCGGGGGTCGTGGGGACGACGAGATCCACGTCGACGCGCGAGCCCGGGGCGACGTCCTCGCCGGAGGGAGGACGCTGCCCGACGACGACCGGGTCACCACCCGGGACTCGGATGAGGAGGATCTGACCCAGCTCCAGCCCGCTGGTCTCGAGTATCGCCCGGGCGGCGGGCAGATCGTGGCCCGTGACGTCCGGGACGTTCGAGACCGACGTCGTACGCAGCGGCTCGATCCCCATGAGCATGACACCGGCGAGCGCTGACACGGCGACCAGCCCCGCGGCGGCCAACCACCACCGCCGGGACCGCTGCGGACGGGCCTCCGGCATCGGCTTCGTGGCGTCGGCCGGTCGGCCCCGCAGGATCCGCCGCGTGTCCGCACGGAGCGCGGCGGCCGACGGGTAGCGCTCGCCACGGTCCCGGGCCAGGGCGCGGAGCAGCAGGTCCTGGACCTCCGACGACACTGTGGGCTCGATCTCGCGGGGCGGGGTCGGGTCCTGGAAGACGCGCGCGGCCACCATCTCGGCGGGGGTCTCGCCGCCGTGTGGACGGCGACCGGTGAGCATCTCGTAGAGGACGACGCCGAGCGAGTACACGTCGGAGCGGACGTCGATCCGCTGACCCTGCGCCTGCTCGGGCGAGACGTAGGCGATGGTCCCGAGTCGCTCCTGGGTGGAGTCGTCCCCGAGAGCCCGGGCGATGCCGAAGTCGGTGAGCTTCACCCGCCCGTCCTCGGTGAGGAGGATGTTGGAGGGCTTCACGTCGGCGTGCACCAGCCCGTTCCGGTGGGCCGCCTCCAGCGCCTGGCAGACCTCGTCGGTGATCTCGAGTGCGCGCTGTTCGGACAGCGTCCCCGCACTCATGCGGTCGGCGAGGGTCTCGCCGTCTACGTGCTCCATCACGATGAACGGCACGCCCTCGTGCGTCCCGACCTCGTGGACCGCGACGATGTTGGGGTGCACGACGTTGGCGGTGCGACGGGCCTCCTTCTTCACGCGCTCCGTCGCGTCGACGTCGTCGGTCCCCGCGCGGACCACCTTGATGACGACGTCACGTTCCAGCTGCTCGTCGTGAGCCAGGTACACGTCGGACATGCCGCCGTGCCCGAGCGAGCGCTCGATGCGGTAGTGATCCCCCACCGTGTGCGCCTGGGCGCCGGTACCGAGCATCGTGGCCCCGATCGCTGTTCGTTCGATCGCTGTTCGTTCGACGCGCGGTTCGACGTGCCCGCTCACGCCGAGGCTGTCGTCGCAGCGCCCGAAACGGTTTCGAGGCGCGCGTACAACGAGGATGGCGTCGCAAGGCCCGCCCCGCCGTCCGACGCCACCGGCGAACGACGCTGGCCGAACGGCGGGACCGCGTGCCCAGGCTGGCCGTCGGTCCACTGCGGACGGGTCCTACCCGCGATCGGGCTCGTAGCCTCGACAGCGTGCGGCAGGTCCGCGCACGGGCCCGCATCCACCGACCGACGGGGGCCATCACGACCGGGAGGAGGATCGCCGTGTCCGATCCGCTGCGTGAGTACCGGGAGCGGCGCGACCTCGACCGCTCCCCCGAGCCGCCGGGCGAGGTACGCGAGCCCCGCGAACGGCCGATCTTCGTCGTGCAGCAGCACGACGCCTCGAGGATGCACTGGGATCTCCGCCTCGAGGCTGACGGGGTCCTGCACTCGTGGGCGGTGCCGAAGGGTCCGTCGACGGACCCGAGCGAGAAGCGGCTCGCGGTCCGCACCGAGGACCACCCGCTCGAGTACGCCGACTTCGAGGGCCACATCCCCGAGGGCGAGTACGGCGGCGGCGACGTGA
>CAZADJ010000386.1:0-2175 GCA_964483845.1 uncultured Actinomycetota bacterium
GGGTGAACCCACCCTCAGCGCACTTAGTGGCACCTACGCCCTGGAGCCCCGAAAGAAAGAGCTGTTCAGCCATCGACGTCTGCTGGATGCCGGCTGTAGAAGTGTTGGTGGGGCGAGCTCGCGCCGCCCCACCAACATAGGAACGAATCGTCTACGGAACGGTGGTCTGCAGATCGGTGGCAGCGAAGTCGGCGTGGTCCTCACAGTTGTCGACGTCGGCGAATCCTCCGTCAACGCTCGTGTACGCACGCACAGGGTCCGCGCCGAGGTTGGCGTGGACGCCATGGAGGCAGTACGCCTGCCCAGTGCTGTACACAGAGACCGTCACGTCCTGTGACACGGTCATCCCGGAATCCGTAAGCGCGGCCGCGTCCGGTGCGTCGTAGTCCCCAGCGTCTGTGTAATAGGCCTCCATCGCCACTGCGCCATTGCGCAGGTCGGACTCGACGGCCGACGTCCACGCGCGCTCGCGCTGGTTGAGGAAGACCGGGATGGCGATCGCTGCCAGGATCCCGATGATGATCACCACGACCAGCAGCTCGATGAGCGTGAATCCGTCCTCACGCCCTTCATTCTGTCGTTCCCGCAGGATGCGGTACATAGCTTGCCCTTTCGCTCGCTATCGAGCGGGCGTAGCGACCGCGATAAGGCCGATGATGAATGCGTGCGGTTGCCGGCCCGCTGCTCTGCGTATCGACAGGCCGGACGCGGACCTTTAGCCCCGGATCGGCAGCACCGCGAGATGGCGGAAAGCCAGATGGAGTCCGCTACTCGACGAGGTCGATGATCTGGAAGATCGGCATGTACAGCGCGATCACCATCGAGCCGACGATCCCGCCGAGCACGGCGATCATCACCGGCTCCATCAGCGCGGTGAGCGACTCGGTGGTGGACTCGACCTCGCGGTCGTAGAAGTCGGCGATCTTCTCCAGCATCGTGTCGATCGCCCCGGTCTCCTCGCCGACGGCGATCATCTGCACCACCATCGGCGGGAAGACCGCGTGAGTGGCTAGCGGCTCGGCCATAGACTCACCGGTGCGCACCGAGTCCTGGACCTCGCGCACGGCGAAGGAGATCGGCCCGTTGTTCACCGTGTCCGCGGTGATCTCCAGCGCCTGGAGGATCGGCACGCCCGCGCGCATCAGGGTGGACAGGTTCCGGGAGAAGCGCGACAGCGCGATCTTCTGGAACAGCGGGCCGAACACCGGCGCCTTCAGCTTCAGGCGGTCCAGCTGGTAGCGGCCCTGCTCACTGGCGCGGAGCTGCTTCATCCCGTAGACGACGAGCGCCGGCAGGATGATGAAGGTGACCAGCCCCCACAGCGACGAGACGAAGTCCGCCGCCATCATCAGGATCTGCGTCGGCAGCGGCAGTGTGCCGCCGAGCGACTCGAACATCCCGGCGAAGGTCGGGACGATGAAGACGAGCATCACGCCGGTCAGCACGATCGCCATCATGAAGACGATCACCGGGTAGGTCATCGCCGACTTGACCTTCTGGCGGAGCGCGACCTCCTTCTCCAGCGTGTCGGCGATGCGGATCAGCACCGTGTCCAGGGTCCCGGCGGTCTCGCCGGCGCGGACCATGGAGATGTACAGCCGCGGGAAGACCTTCTCGTGGTCGGACAGCGCCTCGGACAGCGCGCGGCCGGCCTCGACCTCGTCGCGGACCTCCCCGACCACCTCGCCGAGCTTCTTGGACTCGGTCTGCTGCTCGAGGATGGTGAGCGCACGCAGCAGCGAGAGGCCGGAGTTGATCATCGTGGAGAACTGCCGGCTGAAGATCGCGAGGTCCTTCAGGCCGACCTTCTCACCGAGGCCGGGGATCTTGATCTCGCGCTGGAGGGTGCTGGCCTCCTCGGCCTCGATGTTGACGGGGACGTAGCCCATCTCGCGGAGGCGGGTGGCGACGGCCCGCTCGCTGTCCGCCTCGAGCTGGCCGGAGACGACCTTGCCCGCGCGGTCGCGGACCCGGTACTTGTAGGTCGCGGTCGCCATCTAGTCCCTCCGCCTGTTCCTGTAGTCCATCACGCCTCGCGCCCCGGTGCCACTACCTGCCGACGAGCCGGTTGAACTCCTCGACGTTCTGGCACCGGGTCAGCGCCTCGTCGTAGGTCACCTTGCTGCGCTCGACCAGCGTGGCCAGCGACTGGTCCATCGAGACCATGCCGTGCTG
>CAZADJ010000387.1:0-2172 GCA_964483845.1 uncultured Actinomycetota bacterium
CAGGTGGGGCTCCCCAGGAACTCCGCGCACTCCTCGTCGGTGAGCGACCGCGTGACCCGTTCGCGTGCGAGCTCGAGGGTGTCGTCGAGCGACACCGCGTAGACGCGGATGGTCCCGTCGCGGCCGGTGGAGACGAGGAGGCGTCCGTCCGGGCTGAAGTCGAGGCTCCACACCTCCTGACGGTGGCCGGTGAGCTCGAAGCGCACCGACCCGGCCTCGAGGTCGCGCACGGTGATCACGTCCGCCGCGCTCGTCGCGAGCAGATCACCGGTGGCCGCGACCCCGCGGACCGCCTGCACCTCGCTCGTGACCGCGTCGAGCGCCGCGCCGGTGTCGAGGTCCCAGGTGCGGACGTTCCCCTCCAGATCGCCCGTCACGAGCCGTCCGTCCTCGGTCAGCGAGACCTCGTCGACGGTGCCCTCGTACCCGTCGAGCCGGTGGACGACGCCACCGTCGTCGGCGTCGACCAGCGCCGCACCGCCGGCGCCGGCGATCACGAGCCGCCCACCGTCCGCCGTGAACGCGACCTCGTGGACCGCGCCGGTGTGCTCGTGGACGAACCGTGACTCGCCGCTGTCCAGGTCCCACACCCGCGCAGCGCCGTCGCCGCTCCCGGACGCGAGCAGGCTGCCGTCCGGCGAGATGTCGAGGGCCGACACGGTGCCGCGGTGTCCCTCGAGGGTCGTCTGCAGCTCGCCGGATGTGACGTCCCACAGGTGGATCTCGCCGGCCGGCGGTCCCGCCTCCGTCGCGTCGAAGGTGGTGGTCGCGAGCGTCGCCCCGTCGGGGGTGTAGGCGATCGCCGGGAAGAGCAGGGCGCGCTCGTGCTCGAGACGGGCGACGACCTCCCCGGTCCCGAGGTCCCAGATGCGCACGGTGGTCGGCACGGGGATGTCCCCCATGAACATCGTGAACGTGTCCGGCCCGACCGCGGCCAGGTCCGTCCCGTCGGGACTGACCGCGACATCTCCGGCCCCGGGTTCCGGCGGGCCGGGCAGCGTGGCGACGTCGACGCCGCCGTGGAAACGGACGTTCCAGGCGCGGGTCTCGCCCTCGGTGCTCGTGCTCACGACCAGGCCGCCGTCCGCGGTCACCGCGACGTCGGAGACGGTCCCGCGGTGGCCGACGAGCGAGTGCACGACGCGCCCGGTCTCCACCTCGGTGACGCGGACGCCGTCCTCACCGCCGCTGACGACCCGCGATCCGTCCGCGCTGAACGCGAGCGAGCGGATCAGCGAGTCGTGCCCGAAGAAGCGTCGGACACGCTCGCCGCTCGAGGCGTCGAGCAGCCAGACCTGCGGACCGAAGTTGACCGCGAGCAGATCGCCGTCCGGGTGGAAGGCGACCGCGTCCTCGCCACCCGTGACGGCGAGCAGCGCCTCCCCGCTCGCGACGTCCCAGACGTGGGTCGCGCCCTCGAGGCCGGTCCGCGACGTCGCCGCGATCCGCGACCCGTCCGGGGAGAACGCCAGCGAGGAGACGAACGCCGTCTGGCCCTCGAGGCGGCGCAGGAGCTCGCCGGTCCCGGCGTCCCACAGTCCGACGGCCTGGCCCGGCTCGGTCCGGTCGGAGGGTGCCAGCAGCGCAGCCGCGATCAGGGTGCCGTCGGGGTTGAACACCGGATGGACGAGCTGACCCTCGAGCTCGACGAGCACCTCCCCGGTGGCAGCCTCGACGACGACCCCGTTCAGGTCGGCGTCCACCGTCACGATGCTGTCCCCGTCCGGGCTGACGTCGAGTCCCGGCCGCTGGGACGCCTGCCCCCCGGGGTCCACACCCGTCCCCTCGGGCTCGAACGGGCTCGTGGCGAACCCGTCGACCTCGACGGCCGGCTCGTCCGCCCCGCGCTGCCACACCGACAACCTCCCGGCGGCGTCGAGGATCGCCACGTGTCCGGAGGGTGAGATGTCCACGTTCCCGCCGACCGGCACGGCCCAGTTCACCTGCGTCGCGCGCAGGGCGCGGTGCAGGGCGGTCTCGGCTTCGGGGAGGACGGTGCCGTCGGGTTGGCGGGTGGTCTCGATGGCTTCGATGGCGAGGAGGAGGCTGCGTTCGGGGTCCTCGCCGAGCTCGGCGATCGCGGCGGAGGCCAGGCCGCGGGCGGTCGCGACGCGCTCCTGCTCCTCGGCGGTGGCGCGTTGGGCGTCGGCGCGGTCGCGTTGGTTGAGGGCG
>CAZADJ010000388.1:0-2165 GCA_964483845.1 uncultured Actinomycetota bacterium
CCCAGGCTGCGGATCTCCTCGACGAGCTCCTGCGGTTCGAGCACCTCGAACTCGCAGCCGATCCCGACGACGAAGCGCGCGAGCCACCCGAGGTCGTCGGCGCCGATGCTGAGCAGGGTCGTCTCGCCGTCGTCCTCGAGCTGGGTGAACGCCGGGGGGACGCGACGCCGCGCCTCGTCGTACGGCAAGCGCAGCCTGACCGTGGCGCGCGTGCGGTACGGACCGAAGGTCAGCGCCTCCGCGACGAGCGCCGCGGCGTCGGGCGGGTCGACGAGGCCGGTGCGAACGCCGGTCGGCAGCACGTCGGTGACCCGGTCGATCCGGAACGTCCGCCACTCCCCCTTCCGGACGTCGCGGGCGACCAGGTACCAGCGGCCGGACGCGTGGACGACCTCGTGGGGATCGACGTCGCGTCGCGAGGAGCGCCCGGTGCGATCCCGGTAGCCGAGCAGGACACGCTCGTCCCGTCGGCAGGCGAGCGCGAGGTCGGCCAGCACCGCCGCGTCGACGGGATCCGGGGCTCGTCCGCCGAGGTGGATCGTGTCGGCACCGATGGCCGCGACCCGGTCCCGGAGCCGCGACGGCAGCACCTGCTCGAGCTTGGCGAGCGCGGTCACCGCCGAGTCGTCGAGACGTCCCACGCCGCTGACCGTGGCGCCACGGAGGCCGACGGCGACCGCCACCGCCTCCTCGTCGCTGAGGACGAGCGGTGGCAGCACCTGCCCGCGGGCCAGCCGGTAGCCGCCGTAGCGGCCCGGCTCCGCGTCGATCGCGTAGCCGATCTCGCGCAGCTTCGCGACGTCGCGTCGGACGGTTCGGGGGGTGACCTCGAGCCGCTCGGCGAGCTCCTCGGCGGTCCACACGGGGCGGGCCGGCAGCAGCGCCAGTACACGGAGGAGCCGCTGGGTCACGTCCATCGGGTCGATGGTGCCACGTCTGCGGACAGGAAGTGTCCGCATCTCTCCGTACGGTCCCTGGACCCGATGCGGAGACCGCCTTGATGCCGGACCTGTACCTCTCCCGGGCGCTCATGGAGCGCCGCCGCGCCACGGCCCGCCCGCGCGGACGTGGCAGGGTGCTCGTCGGCCTCCGGACACGCCTCCAGCGGATCCGGATCACGACAACGCGACCCCGGGAGGAGGTTCCCCGTGACCGACACGTCGCTGTCTCGCGCGGCTGACGTCGACATCCACCCGGTGACCCCGGACCGGTGGGCCGACCTGGTCGAACTGTTCGAGCGACCGGGACCCCGTGGGGGCCGCCAGCCGACCGCGAACTGCTGGTGCGTGGTGTGGCGGGAGCCGTACGGCGAGCCCGACGAGAACAAGCAGGTCCTGTGCGACCGCGTCATGGGCGGCGACGAGCCCGGCCTGCTCGCCTACCGCGACGGAGCGGCGGTGGGCTGGGTGTCGGTCGCTCCCCGGGAGCACCTCGCCGGTCTGCTCCGCTCCCCGATGTACCGCCCCCCGGACGATGACGAGGGCGTCTACGTGATCACCTGCTTCGCGGTCGACCGGCAGGCACGCGGCGAGGGGATCGCCGGCGCGCTGGTCAGGGCGGCGACCGCCCGCGCGGTCGAGCGGGGCGCCACGGCGGTCGAGGCGTACCCGGGCGACCCGCCCGACTACAAGGGCCGGCTCTCGTGGTTCCTCGACGAGGGGTTCGTCCCGATCCGTGAGGTCGGCAAGCGCACCGTCGTCCGCTACGACGTCACGTAGGTCTCCGACGGGCGCCGCGACACGCCGGCCCGTCGCGAGTACCGTGCGCCCGCACCGACGAGGCGGGCACGTGGCCACGAGCGACGCAGAGACCGTCGAGCAGTACCTCGACGAGCTCCCGGCGGACCGACGGGAGCAGATCACGACCGTGCGTCGGGTGGTCCTCGACAACCTCCCGTCGGGCTACGAGGAGTCGATGCGGTGGGGGATGATCTCCTACGAGGTGCCGCTCGAGACGTTCCCGGACACCTACAACGGGCAGCCCCTGATGTACGCCGCGATCGCCTCCCAGAAGCGCCACATGTCGCTGTACCTCACCAACGTGTACGCGGACGCCGACCTCGCGACCTGGTTCGAGGAGCGCTACCGGGCGACCGGCAAGCGCCTCGACATGGGCAGGTCGTGCGTCCGCTTCAGGACCATCGACGACCTGCCCCTCGACCTCGT
>CAZADJ010000389.1:0-2164 GCA_964483845.1 uncultured Actinomycetota bacterium
CGCCGCGGAACAGCGGGCCGAGCCGCGTCGGGACCCCGAGCACGTTGCCGGGCGGCAGCGGACGGAGGGCGCCGTCCCACCAGATCGACGCGCCGAGGACGCTCGGACCGGCGAGGTCGTCGTCGAGTCCGACCGAGCGGGCGAGGTCGACCGCCTCGGGCTCACGGGTGAGGAAGGCGTCCGCGCCGAGCTCGACGCGGATCCCGCCGACCTCGCCCGTGCGGAGCTTGCCGCCGAGGACGTCATCGGCCTCCACGACCGTGACCGCGAGCCCGCGCTCCGCGAGACGCTGCGCGGCTGCGAGACCGCTGATGCCGCCTCCGACGACCAGTGCCCTCATGGGACCGCCCGACCGACCGCCGCGACATCGCCCGATGGGGCGGCCGGGATCCGGAGCGGACGGCCGACCGGGCCGCTCACGACCCCACCGTCCCCTCCTCGTGGACGAGGTCCGCGAGGCGGGCGAGGTTGTCGGGGTCGCTGTCGGGGAGGACGCCGTGGCCGAGGTTGAACACGTAGCGCGTCAAGCCGGCGGCCCGACGCAGAACGTCGCGCGCACGCTCGGCGACGACCGCCCACGGGCCGAGCGTCACGGCGGGCTCGAGGTTGCCCTGGAGGCCGACGTCACGGTCCCCCAGCCGCTGAGCGGCGACGTCGAGCGGGACACGCCAGTCGACCCCGACGACGTCCGCACCCGCATCCGCCATGAGCGGCAGCAGCTCGCCGGTCCCGACGCCGAAGTGGATGCGAGGCACGTCCAGGTCGGCGATCCCCCCGAGGATCCGGCGGCTGGCCGGGAGCACGTACCGTTCGTAGTCGTCGGCGGAGAGCGCGCCGGCCCACGAGTCGAAGAGCTGCACCGCCTCCGCTCCCGCCTCGACCTGCGCGCGGAGCAGTGCCGCGACGATGTCGGCGAGGTGCCCGGTGAGATCGCGCCAGAGGGGCTCGTCGGAGAACATCATCGCCTTCGTCGCGGCGTGGCTCTTCGACGGGCCGCCCTCGACGAGGTAGCTCGCGAGCGTGAACGGCGCTCCAGCGAAGCCGATCAACGGGACGTCCAGCTCGGCGACGAGCAGCCGGATCGTCTCGAGGACGTGTGGGAGATCCTCGCCCGGTTCGAGGGGTCGGAGACGGTCGAGGTCGGCCCGGGTACGGAACGGTTCGGCGACGACCGGGCCGACGCCGGCCTGGATCTCGACGTCCACTCCGATGCCCTGCAGAGGGGTGACGATGTCGGAGAAGAGGATCGCCGCGTCGACGTCGTAGCGGCGCAGGGGCTGCAGCGTGACCTCGGCGGCGAGCTCGGGGGTCGCGATCACCTCGTGCATCGCGTGGTCGGCGCGGATCGCCCGGTACTCGGGCAGGGACCGGCCGGCCTGGCGCATGAACCAGACGGGGACGCGGTCGTGGGGCTCACCGCGGCAGGCGGCGAGGAACGGCGAGTCGGACACCCGTGCCTCCGTCGGGTCGGGCGAGGTCACCTAGCGTGGCCCCGACCGAGGGAGGGTAGGCGATGGCCGAGATCAGCTGGTTCCCGGTCCCGGACGAGGAGGAGCTGCCGGAGGGGCTCCGGGGCCTGTTCGCGAAGGCGCGGGAGAACCTCGGGTTCGTGCCGAACGTGTTCCGCGTCATGGCCTACCGCCCGGAGCGGCTCTCGGCCTGGTTCGACCACTACAAGCAGTTGCACGTACCGACGGAGAACCTGGACGAGGCCGAGCGGGAGATGATCGCCGTCGTGGTCTCGGCCGCGAACCGCTGCCTGTACTGCCTGGTCGCGCACGGCGCGGCGCTACGCGAGGCGCTCGGCGACCCGGTGCTCGCCGACCGCATCACCTTCGACCACCGGCGGGCAGGTCTGGACGCGAAACGGCGGGCGATCTGCGAGGTCGCCTGGAAGCTGACCGTGTCGCCGCACGAGTTCGACGAACCCGACCTCGACGGGCTGCGTGCCCACGGACTGACGGACGAGGAGGTGTGGGACGTCGTCGAGGTCGCGGCGATGTACAACTACACCAACCGCATGGCGAGCGCGACCGGCATGCTCCCGAACGAGGAGTACCACCGGCTGACCCGCGACGGTCCCGCCGCTGGCACGGAACCGGCCGACCGGCCGTCCTGACGGGACGCACCGGCGCGCTGCGTCCCGGGCTCCGCCACCCTGGTG
>CAZADJ010000390.1:0-2163 GCA_964483845.1 uncultured Actinomycetota bacterium
CCTCGGTCCGCGTGGTCTCCTCTTTGCTTCCGACTCTCGACATGACACGAGCGAAGGAGGACTCCCGGTCGAGCCGCGGCATCGGCAGGCGCGTGCGTCGGGGTCTGCTGCTCTTCGCCCTGGTCGCGGTCGCCTACTACGTGCTGTGCGTCGTGGGGCTGGCCTATCTGCGCTTCTTCCCCCCGCTCACCACGGGCGTCCAGGTCCAGCGGACGGTGGAGCGACTGGTTCGGCGCGAGCGGCCGCTCCGCGACTACCGGTGGCGACCGGCGGAGCGGATCTCCCGCCAACTGACGAGGGCCGTGGTGGCGGCTGAGGATCCCCGCTTCTACCGCCACGGAGGCTTCGACTGGCAACAGCTGCGGCGGGCGTGGGACGATGCGCAGGACGGCGGACCGTTGCGCGGCGCATCCACGATCACCCACCAGCTCATGAAGAACCTCTACTTCACCACGCACCGCAACCCGGTCCGTAAGGCCTACGAGTGGGCGCTCACGCCTCCGGCGGAGTGGATCCTCGGCAAGGACCGGATCCTGGAGCTGTACGTGAACGTGGTCGAGTTCGGCCCGGGCATCTACGGGGCGGAGGCGGCGGCCCGACACCATTTCGGGATCTCCGCCGGCGACCTCTCGCGCTATCAGGCCGCCAGCCTCGCCGCGGTCCTGCCCGCCCCCCTCCGGCGAAGCCCGCAGGCGATGGGGTGGTACACCAGCATCATCCAGCAGCGGATGAGCCAGCTGGGATGGTGATCGCCGCCTGATCCCCGCACCGTGACACCGCCCGGTGGGCGGAGATGGCGTCTCAGTACGTCGTTCGATGTCCAAAAAGAGCGTTGCCGATCTGGGGATGGTTGAACATCTCGGGCGGCGCGTGCCCGGCCCCGTGGGCGATGACCAGGCGCCAGTTGAACTCCCAGCCCCGCTCGTGGGCCAGATCCATGGCCGTGACGAACCAGCGGAGGTTGCGGGAGTACCGATGGACCCCCTGCGCGTAGGCGTCGCCCCGCGGAAGCTGTCCATCTTCGACGTCGTGGGTGCCGATGGCGATGGTGATGGGAAGGGCGAGGTAGCGTCGCAGGCGCTCGTCACTGCTAAAATCCTCCGGCAGCCCGCCGAAGCCCAGGCCGAATCGCAGATCTCGAGTGGGAAACATGGACGATCCCGGACTCATGGCCACCAGGCGCTCGGCGTCGAGGTCGATGAAGGCGGCCATCCGCTCGAGGAACTGCGCGCCCGCAGAGTACCCGAGCAGGATGTAGGGAAGCTCGGGTGCTCCCTCCCGGCTGCGGATGTGGTCCACGAGCCTGGGGACGAACGCGAAGGTGTGCTCCTCGGCATCGGCGAACGTGCTGTCCTCCCGGAACACCCCACCGTGCTGGTAGAGCCGATTGGGGAATCTCTCCCTGTCGAACTCCGGCACGACCACCATCCTTCCGAAGGTGTCGGCGAAGGCGGCGGCGTTGTCGCGGTAGGCCTCCGCGGCCCGGGAGGCTCCGTGGAAGAGGACGATGAAGCCGTCCCCGACGTAATTCGCCGGCTTGTAGGTCCAGAGGTTGAGGACGGTCCCGTGGAGGTCGGCCTCCACGACACTCTTCCCCCGGGGGAAGGGAGCCGGGCTCGAGTTGCCCTGGCCCTGGACGCCGGAGCCGGGGGCGAGGACGAGGGCCGCGACGACGACCCCGATGAGGGCGTGTCGGTGCGAGCTTCCGATGGGGATGTTCATGTGGAGGCGGCAGGGGGTGCGGGTTCGAGGTCGGCAGGGCGGAGCCTGTCCAGACGGCCCTCCGCGACGGCAGCGAGGAGGGTAGGGAGGCGATCCGGAGAGGGCAAGATGGACACGGCGGGAACGACCCTTCTGAAGCGCGAAGGAAATCGACGCCGAGGCGCCACCTCAGCCGGAGTGCGCCGGCTCCTCCTCCTGCGGGCGGGCCTTCCGCTCGAACAGCTCCACTACGTTCCCGGAAGGATCTTCCACGAGGATCTGCGCGCCGCCATGCCATTCTCCTCCGTGCGGGAAACTTATAGTACGCTACCGTTTTACATCTTAAACAGAACGCTACCGTTTCACAAGTCCCCCGTTCCGGTTAAGTTGAAGCCATGGATCCTCGTATTCGGCGTACCCGGGACGCCGTACTTCCGGCGACGCTGTCCGTGCTGGCGGATC
>CAZADJ010000391.1:0-2155 GCA_964483845.1 uncultured Actinomycetota bacterium
GGCGCTCGCCGGCTCCAGCGCGCCCGAGCGGGACTTCACGGAGGATCCGGGAGCCCCCGACGCTGAGCACGGCTACGCGGTGGTGATCTTCACCGACCCTCCGACCGCGACGTACTCCGGCGGTGTCGACGGCTACGAACGCACCCGACCGCACCGTGACGAACGTCTCGACGTCACTGCGAAGCACGTGCGCGACTACGCGCGCCACCTCGGCGGTCAGCAGGACGAGTACCGCCGGTGGCTGCGGAGGAACGCCCCGGACGTCGAGGTGGTCCGCGAGTACGTCCACGTCGTCAACGCCATCGCGGTGGACCGCAACGGGGTCAGCGTCGAGACGCTCGCGGGCGGCCCCAACGTCGCTGCGGTCGCCCCGAGCCGCCTCTACCGCCCGACCATGAACGTCAGCGTCGACCTCATCGGCGCGCCCGATCTGTGGGACGACGTCGGCCGCGAGGACGGTGGCGCGGGTGTCAAGGTCGGGGTGATCGACTCCGGCATCGAAGCTGGCCACCCGTTCTTCGGGTGCAAGGAGATCCCCGCGAAGGTGTACGCGAGCGGCGTCGCCTTCGACACCGACAACGAGCTCGTCTTCGACCACGGCACCCACGTCGCTGGCACCATCGGCGGCTGCGTCATCGAGCTGACCGAGGGTCCGGTGCAGGACACCATCAGCGGGGTCGCGCCGGCGGCCGAACTCCACGACTACAACGTCTTCCCCGGCTTCGGGGCCGGGTTCGTCGCCTTCGGCGGCTCGGCGTTCAGCCACGACATCGCCGCCGCGCTCGAGGACACCGTCATCGACGGTATGGACGTGGTGAACATGAGCCTCGGTGGCAGTCAGGAGGGCCCGGAGGACTTCCTCGACGAGGCCTCGAACGCCACCGTCGACGCCGGCGTCGTGGTGGTCACCTCGGCCGGCAACTCCGGCCCGGGCGACTCCACCGTCACCTCACCCGCGAGCGCCGAGAAGGTGATCAGCGTCGCTGCGAGCACCAACGCCCACATCATCGCCGTCCCCGTCGAGGTCGCGGGCGAGACCTACCCCGGCGCCGCCGGCGACTTCGACCCCTACACCGACAGCCCCGTCAAGGGCGCGGATCTCAGCGACTGGGACGACGCCACCGACGGCGACGACCCGCTCGCCTGCGACGAGGCCGACGTCCCGGAGGAGGTCACGGACACGGTGACGCTGATCAGCCGCGGTGCGTGCACCTTCACCACCAAGATCCGCAACGCCGAGGAGGCCGGCGCGATCGGTGTGGTCGTCTACAACAACGTCGCCGGTCCGGCGGTCGCGATGGCGCACGACGGCACCGACCCGTTCCCGGAGATCCCCGCGGTGATGGTGAGCCTCAGCGACGGGGAGACCATCCTCACCCAGCTGCCGACGACCACCACCATCGAGGGGCCGCCGACCGAGCTCGACGCGGAGCCGAACGTCCTCGCCGGGTTCTCCTCCCGGGGGCCCACCGCCCACGGGGCGCGGGTGAAGCCCGAGGTGACCGCACCCGGGGTGAACATCTACTCCTCGGTGTTCGACGACGGGTTCGCCTCCTTCCAGGGCACGTCCATGTCCAGTCCGCACGTCGCCGGCGGCGTCGCCCTGCTCCTCCAGCGCTTCGGTGACTGGGCGCCGGCCGACGTCAAGTCCGCCGTGGCCAACACGGCTGCGCGCGTGATCCTCGACTCGGAGTCCGCCAGCGGGGATGCGGGGCTGCTCGCCCGCGGCGGCGGGCTGCTCGACCTGCCCGCCGCGACGGCCGTGCCGGTCACCCTCGACCCGGTCTTCGCGGGGTTCGGGGAGTGGACCGGCAACAAGGAGGTGAGCGACAGCCTCGACGTCACCGTCACCAACGTCAGCGGCACCACGCAGACGTGTGATCTCACGGTGGCGGACCACGACCCGACCATCGTCACGGTGGAGCCGGAGTCCTTCACCCTCGAGGTCGACGCGCAGACCACGTACACGGTGACCCTCGACGCCGGGCGGGCGAGCAGGACCCCGAGCGGCGACTACACGAGCGACATCACCGTGAGCTGCGGCGACTCCGAGCTGCTCGCGCCATGGTGGGTGCGCATCGACCGTGAGGCGAAGCCGTGAGGATCCTGGGCACCTGACCTGGCTCGCCGTCGGTGGCGTGCGGGGGCGCCACCG
>CAZADJ010000392.1:0-2148 GCA_964483845.1 uncultured Actinomycetota bacterium
GGGCGTCCGAACCGCCCGAACCCGGACGCCGAACCGACTACCCACCGAACCTAGGACGGCGGCGCGCCGCCGTCCAGGGGTGGATCGGCCGTGTCGCTCGGAGCGCGCGCGTGCGTGCGCCGGCTCGGCCTACGCTCGGTGGTGAACCAGGAGGTGACCGTGCACGCGGACGAGGGATCGGTGCCGCTCCCGGTCGCGGTGCTCACGGCGAGCGACGGCGTCGCCGGCGGCGCGCGCGAGGACCGCTCCGGCGACGCGGTCGCGGAGCTGCTGGACGGGGCCGGGTTCGTCGTCGACCGGCGCATCGTGGTGCCCGACGAGCGCGACCGCATCGCGGCCGCGCTGCGCGAGCTCGCGGCGGACGTGCGCCTCGTGGTCACCACCGGCGGCACCGGGCTCGGGCCGCGCGACGTCACCCCCGAGGCGACCGCCGCGGTGATCGACCGCCAGGTGCCGGGCCTGGCCGAGGCGATGCGCGCCGCCGGTCGCGCCTCCACGCCGATGGCGGACCTGTCCCGGGGGATCGTCGGTGCGCTCGGCTCGACCCTGGTCGTGAACCTCCCCGGCAGCACCCGTGGTGCCACCGAGGGCCTCGAGGCGATCCTCCCCGCGCTGGACCACGCCCTGGACCTGCTCGTCGGGGAGACGGAGCACGCCGGCGACCGGCCGGCCGCGGACCGGGACACCGCGAGCGTCCACGGGGAGCTGGACCGCCGCGTCGCACGGGGCGAACCGGTCGTGCTCGCGACCGCGGTGCGGGTCGAGGGCGATCCCCCGTGCGAGCCGGGTCTCCGCCTGCTCCTCGGGCGCGACGGCCCCCTCGTCGGGAGCCTCGGCTGTGCGGAGTTCGACGCCGCCGCGGCCGCCGACGCCGCTGCGGTGCTCGAGTCGGGTCGACCCGCCCTGCGCACCTACCCCCACGACGACGGGTCGGTCGAGGTGCAGCTCGATCCGCAGCTGCCGCCGCCGCGGCTGGTGGTCTGCGGTGCCACCCCGATCGCCCGCTGGCTCCTGCGCTGGGCGGCCGACCTCGGCTTCGCGACGGTGCTCGTCGAGTCGCGTGGGGAGCGCATCGCCCCGGAGGTGCGCGACGCCGCCGACGAGGTGGTCGGTGGCGTCGCCGAGCTCCCCGCCGTCAGCGAGCACCACCTCGTCCACACCGATCACGACGCGCCCCGGGTGGCGGCCGACATCGCCGCTGGGGTGCGTGCGGGCGCGTCCTCGGTGCAGCTGATCGGGAGCCGGCGGCACGCCGCCGAGCACCTCGACGCGCTGCGCGCGCAGGGACTGGACGACGGCGAGGTCGACCGCGTCCGCACCCCGGCGGGGCTCGACATCGGTGGGCGGACCCCGCAGGAGATCGCCCTGTCCATCCTCGCCGGAGTGGTCGCCGCCCGCCACGGACGCGACGGTGGCTGGATGGACACGGAGCGGGGAGCGTGAGGATGCGCCGCGTGACCGGGCTGCGCGAGCCGCCGCTCCCCGTCGACGACACCCTCGCCGGGATCGCATCGCCGGCCGCGGGTGCGACGGTGCTCTTCCTCGGGACCGTCCGCGACCACTCGCAGGACCTCGATCAGGTCGAACGCCTCGAGTACAGCGCGTACGGCGAGATGGCGGAGAAGGTGTTGGACGAGATCGCCGACGAGGTCGGGCAGCGCTGGCCGGACGTGACCGGGGTCGCACTGCTCCACTCGGTCGGTGACCTGCCGGTCGGCGCGCACACGGTCCTCGTCGCGTGCTCGGCGCCGCACCGAGCCGCGGCCTACGAGGCCAGCCGGTACGCGCTCGAGGAGCTGAAGTCCCGGGCCCCGATCTGGAAGCGGGAGGTCGCCCCCGGCGCCGCACGGTGGGTCGGCTTCGACCTACCGCCCGAGTGAGCGAGACCGAGGAGGATCCGGTGGAGGACGCGGTGGAGGAGCACCTGGCCCGGCTGGCCGCCGCCGTCGGCGAGCCGACCCTGGACGACGACGAGGTGGAGGAGCTGCTCGACCTCGCGCGCGTCGTCGCTCACGGCACCGAGCGCAAGCTGGCGCCGCTGTCGACCTTCCTGGCGGGGCTCGCCGTCGCCCGTTCCGTGGAGGGCAGGTCACGCCTCGACGCCCTGCTCGACGCCTCCCGCCAGCTGCGCGTCGCCGTCCCCGACGA
>CAZADJ010000393.1:0-2137 GCA_964483845.1 uncultured Actinomycetota bacterium
CGCCGCACCCCGCCAGCGCCGAGGCTGCGTGGTCCTACCCCGAGGCCGCAGGCCCCGACGGCGTGGGTGCGAGCCCGTACTACGCGAACCCGTACTACGCGAACCCCTACTACGCGAACGCCGTCGCGGGCGGCGGGTGCTGCTGCTGCGGTGGTGGCATGGCCGGCAACCCGTACTACGCGAACCCGTACTACGCGAACCCCTACTACGCCAACCCCTACTACGCGAACGCCGATGCGAGCCCGTTCGCGAACCCGTCCGCCCGGTCGACCGGCCGTCGTCGCAGCTCCGCCCGGCCGGCCAAGCCGCCGGAGGGCCACGACGACGAGCGCGACCCGGTCGGCGACGGCGTGCGCATCGCGATCCTCGACACCGGCTGGGCCGTGCCGGCGCACGCGCCGGTCGACCACCCGACCATCGACCCGCAGGGCCTCGACGCGCCCGACGAGGCGGGCGACGGCTTCCTCGACCCGGCCGCCGGGCACGGCACGTTCATCGCGGGCCTCATCGACCAGCTCGTCCCGGGGTGCGACCTCGAGGTGATCCGGGTGCTCAGCACCTACGGGGACGGCGACGAGGATGGGGTCGCCGACGCGCTCGACCGTCTGGCCGAACGCCCGGCCGACCGCCGGCCGCACCTCGTCAACCTGTCGTTCGGCGGCTACTCACCGCTCGGGATGGACCGCCTCGCCGACCCGATCCGCACGCTCCACGACGCCGGCGTCGTGGTCGTCGCCTCCGCCGGCAACGACGGGACCTGCGCGCCGATGTACCCGGCGGTGCTGCCCGAGGTCGTCGCCGTCGGTGCTCTCGACGCGGACGGGGACGCGGCACCGTTCACGAACTACGGGCCGTGGGTGCGCGCCTGCGCGCTCGGCACCGACCTCGTCAGCTGGTTCTTCCTCGGCTTCGACGGCGCCGAGCCGCCGGTCGAGGGGCTCGATCCCGACCGCTTCGACGGCTGGGCGATCTGGAGCGGGACGTCGTTCGCCGCGCCGCGCGTCGTCGCGGCGCTCGCCCGCGAGGTCGCCGGTGGCGCGTCCCCGCACGATGCGGTCGCGGACCTCGTCGACGCCGACGGCCTCGAGCGCCGACCGATGCTCGGCACGGTCGTGCCGACGGGGTGAGCCGCCACGGTGGCGGGATCACGTGATGAGGCCGCGGTGGGGCGTCTGGCACCATGGCCGCCATGAGCACCCCGGACCCCGGTGAGCGGGGCGACCTCGACGCGGTGGTCGACGTCCTGCGCGCCGCCGGCGCGGTCTTCGCCTACCTCCACGGCAGCGTCGCCGCCGGGCGCACCCGGCCCGACTCCGACGTGGACGTGGCCGCGCACTTCGACGGCGCGGACCCCCCCTCGTGGGAGGTCCCGGTCCCCGCTGGCGCCGATCTCCTCGTGCTCGACCGCGCGCCGCTCGAGCTGGCCGGCCGCGTCGCCCTCCACGGCCAGCTGCTCTTCGAGGACGACCCGCCGAAGCGGGTGGCGTGGGAGGCGACGACGCGCAAGATCTACCTCGACGAGCGGCACCGGGCCGAGCGGGCCACCGCCGACCTCGTCGCCGGGGCCCGCGACGCCGTCGACGAGCAGCGCGATGGTTGACGCCGAACGGCTCACCCGCCTCCTCACCCGGATCCGGCAGGACGTCGCGCGGCTCCGCCGCTACACGCGGGTCGATCGCGACGACCTGCTCGCCGACGAGGAGCGGCTCGCGGCGATGAAGTACGTGTTCGTCACCATGCTCGAGGGCTGCATCGACGCGGCGCAGCACGTCTGCGCGTCGGAGGGCTTGGGGCCGCCCGACTCCAACGCCGACGCGATGCTCGTCCTCGCACGCAACGACATCGTCTCCGAGGACCTGGCGGCGACGATGGCGGAGGGGGTCCGCTTCCGGAACGTGCTGGTCCACCTCTACGCGGACGTCGACGACGCCCGGGTCGTGACGCACCTCGAGCGCCTGGACGAGGTCGAGCGCTTCGTCGCGGAGGTGGCCGGCCTCCTCGAGGCAGACGCGGGCTGACGAGCGGTCCAGCGGAACCGCACTCCGACCGCCGGATCGATCCGAGTACAGATATATGGCTCTCATGGTACGGTTGTACGTATGAAGACGACGCTGAACCTCGAGGACGGTCTCATCCG
>CAZADJ010000394.1:0-2123 GCA_964483845.1 uncultured Actinomycetota bacterium
AGACGAGCGGTCGTCAGACGAGCTCGGCGCCCTCGTCCCACTCTCGCCAGCTCGCCCCCTCGGGGAGGTCGGGCTCGGGATCGTCGGACTCGACCTGGTCGATGATCGTCGGATCGCCGACGTACTCGATCAGGCCGATCTCGTCGTCCTCGACGACGTCGAAGGTGAGCACCCCGGATCGTGTCCAGCCCCCCTCGTCACCCACGTCCCACAGGATCGCCACCGGCTGTCCGTCCCGGGCGGTCTCGACGTCCGGCAGCATCCCCCGCGTCAGGATCGCGTGCGGCCGCTCCTCCCAGCAACGGGTCACCACGTCGGCGAAGCCCTCGACGTCACCGCCGACCCCCGGCAGCTCGACGTCGTCGGCCAGCAGCTCGCGCGAGCGCTCGAGGTCGTGGGCGTTGAACGCCTCGATGAACGCGTCGACGAGGCTCTCGAGCGGCCCGAAGCGCGCCACGCCGGCAGGGTCGGTGTCGTACCCGTCGTCGTACCCGTCGCTCGCGTACGGGGAACCGTCGCCGGTCGCGGTGAGGTCCACATGGAGGCCCACCGCGTCGGCAGCGTCGACGCCGGCCGGCGACGCGAGGTGCCCCTCGCCGGTGTCCCGACCCGCTCCAGGCGTGGCGACCATGGCTGGTCCCTCCGAACTCCACCACGATCGTGCCTGAGCCTCTCCGGCGTGCCAAGGGGTCGCACGGTCACCGGACGTGGCCGCGCGGACGTGGGCGCCCGTGACCCGTGACGGACGTGGACATCGACGAGATGCTGCGCTCGCTGAAGGCCTACGCGCTGCTCACCGGCTACCGCGGGAGCGCACCAGCGGACGTCGCCGCCCTCGAGGACCTCCTCCACCGGGTCAACGCGATGGTCGAGGACCTGCCAGAGGTGGTCGAACTCGACCTGAACCCGGTCTTCGTCGGCGGCTCCGGGGCCATCGCGGTCGACGTGCGCATGAGCGTCGCCCCGTTCGAGCGCGACCGCCCGGGCCCCGCCTGATCTCCGTCGCGGCGCCCCCGACCCGTACAGTGGCCACGCCCACGAACGGTGGAGACGACCCTGGACCCGAAGACGCGACGGCTCACGGAGTTCAGCCACGGCGCCGGCTGAGCGTGCAAGCTCGCGCCCGACGAGCTCGCGCAGGTCCTGCGCACCCTGACCCCGGCACACCACGCCGATCTGCTGATCGGTGCGGTGGCGCGCGACGACGCCGCCGTCTGGCGGCTCGACGAGCACCGCGCGCTCGTCGCGACCGTCGACGTGATCACGCCGATCGTGGACGACGCACGCACCTGGGGCCGCATCGCCGCGACGAACGCGGCCTCCGACATCCACGCGATGGGGGCCCGACCCCTGTTCGGATTGAACATCGTCGGTTGGAACCGTGACGAGCTGCCGCTCGACCTCCTCGAGGAGGTCCTCGCCGGCGCCGGGGACGCGGCCACGGCGGACGGCTGGATCCTCGCCGGCGGGCACTCGATCGACGACCCGGAGCCGAAGTTCGGCGTCGCGGTGATCGGCGAAGCCGACCCGGATCACCTCATCACCACCGCCGGACTGCGGGACGGTGACGCGCTCGTGCTGTCCGACGCCATCGGCGTCGGCGTGATCACCACCGCCATCAAGGCCGGCCGGGCCCCCGACGAGGCGATCGAGGCCGCGACCGCGACCATGGTCCGGTCGAACGCGGCGGCGGCCGCCATCGCCCTCGAGTCGGGCGCGACCGGGGGGACGGACGTGACCGGGTTCGGTCTGCTCGGTCACCTCGCGAACCTGGTCGAGGCGTCGATGATGGCCGCCGAGGTGCAGATCGCGGACGTGCCGCTGCTGCCTCACGCTGCGGAGCTCGCTGCGGACGGACACGTGCCCGGCGGTTCACGGCGCAACCTCGACTGGGTCGCGGCCCGCTTGGCCGGGGTGGCACCGGACGATCCCCGGATCCTGCTGCTCGCAGACGCTCAGACCTCCGGTGGGCTGCTCTTCGGGGCGAGACCCGAGTCCGCGGACGAAGCGGCGCACCGGCTGCGCGCCGGTGGTCACCGGGCCGCGGTGATCGGCCGGGTGACCGCCGGGGAGGGCCGGATCACGCTCCGTTGAGCGTCGCGCCGTCAGGTCCCGTCGTCGGT
>CAZADJ010000395.1:0-2113 GCA_964483845.1 uncultured Actinomycetota bacterium
GAGCTCACCTCGCTCGTCCGTGAGGAGCGCCTCGTCACGCTGACCGGGGTGGGTGGCGCAGGCAAGACTCGGCTCGCCCTCGCGCTCGCCGCGGAGCTGATCGACCGGTTCCCGGACGGGACCTGGATGGTCGAACTCGCCGCGGTGGACGATCCGGAGCTGGTGGTCCAGACGATCGCGACGACGCTGGGCCTGCGCGAGCAGCGCGGACGGGAGCTGATCGACGTCCTCGCCGACCACGTACGCGACCGCCGGCTCCTGGTCCTGCTGGACAACTGCGAGCACCTCGTCGCCGCGTGCGCGGCGCTCGCCGACCGGGTTCTCGCCGCGTCGGCCCAGCTCCACATCCTGGCGACAAGCCGCGAGCGGCTCGGCGTCCCCGGTGAGCACGTGCGCCAGGTGGGGCCGCTGTCCGCCCCGGAGGCCGACGCGCCGGACGACCCCGCCTCGTCCGACGCGGTGCGCCTGTTCCTCGACCGAGCGGGAGCGGTCGCGCCCGACGTCACCATCTCCGGCGACGCGCTCCGCCACGTCGCGCGGATCTGCCGGCGCCTCGACGGCATCCCGCTCGCGATCGAGCTCGCCGCTGCCCGCCTCGCGGTGCTGTCCCCGGCGGAGATCGACGCACGGCTGGACGACCGCTTCCGGTTGCTGACCGGCGGGGACCGCACCGCCATACCGCAGCACCAGACGCTGCGGGCGGCAGTGGACTGGAGCCACGAGCTCCTGGACGCGACCGAGCGCGTCCTGTTCCGGCGGCTCGCAGTCTTCGCCGGACCCGTCGGCCTCCAGGGGATCGAGGAGGTGGTGAGCGACGAGCAGCTCGAACCGGAGGCGGTGCTCGACACGCTCTCCGGGCTCGTCGAGAAGTCCCTCGTCACAGCCGACCGCTCCGGAGGGACGACGAGGTACGGGATGCTCCAGACCGTGCGTGAGTACGCCCGCGAGCAGCTCGAAGCGGTCGAGGCGGATCGCCTGTCGCGGGCCCACGCCGACTGGGTCATGCGTCGCGCACGGTCGTTGCGTCAGCACGTCCGCGTCACGACCTTCGTCACGTCCGCCGCGCTCGACGTGTCCGAGCACGATCTGCGCGCGGCGCTCGACCACCTCGAGCGCACGGACCCGCACGAGGCGCTGCGACTGGCGGCTGAGGTCGGCGTCGTCTGGTTCACGGAAGGCCGGCTCGGTGAGGGTCGGCGTCGACTGGAGCGGACCCTGGAGTCCGCCGGACCCGACACGCCGATCGGCCTGCGCGCCCGTGCCTCGACCTGGCTGGCGATGCTGGCCACGAGCCAGGGCGATCTCACGCCGGCTGAGGAGTACGCGCGCGAGGTCGTCGAGGCGGGCGGAGCGTACGCGACGCGGGCCTTCTGCCTGTGGGTGCTCGCGGTCGTCGCGTGGGCCAGAGGTGAGCTGGAGGCCGCGATCGGGTGGCACGAACAGGGCATCGAGCTGAGCCGGGAGATCGGATACGCGTACGGCGAGGAGATCCACCTCATCGCGCTCGCGCGGGTGCACCGCACCCGCCGCGAGCTCGACCGCGCGGAGGAGCTCCTGCGACAGGCGATCGAGCACCACCGCACCGATGAGGAGGTGTCGTCCAGGGCACCCGTGCTCGACGGGCTCGCACGGGTGGCCTACCTGCGCGGAGAGCCTGGACGGGCCACCGAGCTCGTGGTGAGGAGCCGTCGTGAGTACGAGCGTCTCGGGTACGTCGAGGGGATCGCGTCGACCTTCACGGTCGGGGCCGCCGCCAGGCTGGCCCTCGGCGACCCCGAGAGCGCGCGCAGAGAACTCGCGGAGGCGGTCGAGCTCTTCCAGACGATGGGCCACGGCGGGGGTCTGGCGAGCACGCTCGAGGTGTCCGCGGCCGTCGCGCTCGCGGAGGGACGGCCGCGGGACGCGGCCCGGCTGCTCGGTGCGGTCGAGTCGATCCGGGAGGCCCTCGGTGAGCGACCGGAGGGCGACGAGCCGCTCGTCGGCGGCGAGCTGCGAGTCGAGCTCCGTGAGGTGTTGGACGACGAGCTCGACGAGCTCCGGTCCGAGGGGGCCCGGCTATCGCGTGAGGACGCAGTCGAGCTCGCGCTCGGCGCCAACGTCGACGCTGGGTGAG
>CAZADJ010000396.1:0-2109 GCA_964483845.1 uncultured Actinomycetota bacterium
GTGGCCCCGCAGGGCCTCCGAGACCACGTCGGCCGTGAGCTCCCCGCCGGTGACCTCCTCGAGGAACGCGGCGGTCCGTTCGCGGAACCCCTCGAGGTCGGCGAGCGCCGCCTCCATCAGCCGTTCGTCGCCCTCGGCGGCACCGCGTGCGTGGTCGACGAGGAACTCGACGTGCTCGCGCCAGAGGTCCAGGAACGTGTCGCGGTCGGCGGCGCCGGTGATCGAGCCGAGCAGATCGGCGAGCGCCACCGAGTTCGTGTCGAGCGTCGCGACGGCAGCGCCGAACGGTTCGCTCCCCAGGCCCTCGGCGTCGCCGACCTGCAGCGCGAGCCCGGTGAGGTAGACGTGCTCCACCAGCAGCGTGGACAGCTCGACGTGGACGTCGACCGCAGGATCGTCGAGGTCGCTCTCGGTCCCCATCGCCACGGCGAGCCCCCGGGCGAGCACGAGTGCGGTGCCGTCGGTCGAGACCTGACTGGCGGCCGCCCGCAGCAGGTCGACGGCGTCGGGGTCGCCGTCCGCCAGGGCGTCGACCGCGGTCGTGACGGCGCCTCTGTGCTCGGCGAGTGCGGACCGGACGGTCTCGGCCGACAGTTCGCCGTCGGTGAGGTCCTCGAAGAACGCCGCGATCCGCGCGCCGTGATCGTCCAGGTCGTCGGCGGCTCGCTCCTGGGCGTCCCCGTCGGCCTCCCCGGTCGCGACGACGTAGCCGACGAGGGCTGCGGTGTGGTCCCGCCACAGCTCGAGGAACGCCTCCGGGTCCGCCCGCTCGGAGACGTCCGCGATCGCGTCGGCGAGCGCCTGCGCGTTGTCGTCGAGCGTCGCCTGTGCGAGCTCGGATCCGTCCCTGCCGGGGGTGGCGTACGTCGCGTCGGCGACGAGCCCGGTGAGGTAGACGTGCTCCGCCAGGAGGGTGGACAGCTGCGCCCACGTGCGGGCGGCCAGTGACGCGATGTCCCCGTCGAGGTCGGCGCCGGCCGCGACGCCCGCGGCCAGCGCCCGGCCCGCGCCGTCGGGGCCGACGTGCTGGGCCGCGAGTCGCAGGTCGCGGTACGGATCGGCCGGGGACGGCTCGGGGTCCGTGTCGGGTCCGTCGGCGTCCTCGACCGGTTCCTCGACCGGCTCGTCGTCCGGTGCCGGACCGTCCTCGGACGGCTGGCAGGACGCGCCGAGCACGAGGGTCGCAGCGAGGACGGCGACCGCGACCCTGCTGCGCGCGTGTGTGGACACCAGGTGCTCCTCGCCGCCGCGTCAGCCGAAGAGACGGCTCAGCAGCCCCTTGCGCTCGCGGTCGCGCGCGGTGAACGAGGTCGGATCGATCGCCGGGCCCTGTTCGTCGCCGGTGTCGTCCGCTTCAACGTCGTCGGCGGGAGCGGCCGCAGCGTCGTCGGCGCGGTCCGACGGGGGGACACCGACCGTCTCCTCATCCTCCCCGGTGCGGCCCTCCTCGTCGTCGGCGGGGAGGGCCTCGGAAGTGGCGTGCTCGTCGACCGCTGCCGCGGTTGCCGCGGTACCCGGCGGGGCCGTCTCCTCGGACTCGTCGTCCCAGTCGTCGAGATCCCAGTCCGCGAAGACGTCCGCCTCGTCCTCCTCCGCCGCCCAGGAGGTCTGGTCCGCGTCGTCGGCGTCCACCGCGGCCGGTGCGGCCTCGTCCTCCGGCTCGGTCTCGACCTCACCCTCCCAGGTCAGGTCGGACTCGAAGTCGCCGTCGGCGATGAGGTCGTCGATCTCCGGCTCGTCGGTGGGGCCTGCGGTCCCGGGGGGCTCGTCCGTCCCGGCGACCGGCTCCTCACCCGTCGGCTCGTGGCGGCCGACGTCGTCGAGGGCCACCTCCCCGGTGGGCTCCGCGACGGGCTCGTCGTCCTCCTCGATCTCGCGTGACTCGAGCTCCGCGATCGCCGCCTCGAGGGCGCTGACGTCGACACCGTCCTCGTCGCCCTCGTCCGCCGTCTCATCGGGCCCGTCGCCCGCGGCCGGCTCGGACGCCCCGTCGTCCGCCGGGCTGACGACCTCGAGGTCGAGATCGACGTCGTCCGCGGGTCCCTCGCCCTCCGGGGTGACGATCTCGTGGTCCCCTCCGGTGTCCCCGGCTGCGGTGTCCGGGGTGAC
>CAZADJ010000397.1:0-2100 GCA_964483845.1 uncultured Actinomycetota bacterium
CCCTTGACGGTCCCGTGCGGCTTCCCCATGGTCGATGAAACGGAACCGAGCGGGAGGTCAGCGGTCATGACATCACACGGCGACGACGACGGAGCGCGGATCCTGCGCGAAGGGCATCGAGCGTTCAACGACCGGGATCGCGACGCCCTCATGGAGGGTCTCGCCGAGGACGTCACGTGGCACGTCCGTGGGAACTCGTCGATCGCGGCGACGCTGCAGGGGCGTGACGAGGTCTGGGAGCGCTTCTTCGCCCCGTTCTGGGAGACGCCGACGCGGGTCGAGGACCACGACGTCCTCGCCAGCGACGAGCACGCCGCCGCGCTCTCGGAGATCGTCTTCGAGCTGCCGGACGGCGAGCGGCGGTGGGAGGCCGTCGAGGTCTGCCACTTCGAGGACGGTCAGGTCACCGAGCGCTGGCTCACCGTCGACCGCCGGGCCGAGCTCGACGCCTTCATCGAGCAGATGGTGGCTCAGGCCTGACCGGATCCACCGGCGGCGGGCGGGCGCTCACGCGGCGCTGACCGCCATCGCCTGCAGCCCCTTGCGGGCCGGCTTCGGGGTGAAGCGGACGCGCTGTCCGTCCTCGAGCGTGAGGTAACCGGTGCCCTGGATCTGCGAGTAGTGCACGAAGAGGTCCTCGCCGCCGTCGTCGCTGACGATGAAGCCGTAGCCCTTGTCCGCGGAGAACCACTTGACGGTCCCCGAGCCATCGGGGGACGTCGATCCGGTGCCTGCGGTGGGGTCGGGGCGCTCGTCGGTGGGCGCGCCGGTGTTCAGCGCGTCGAGATCGACGGGCCGCAGGCCGCGGTCCAGCCCGAGGCTGCGTTGGATCCCGTCGGCGTCCGCGCGCGCGTCGTCGACGACGAGGCTGATGACACGCCCGGTCGCGCCCGCGCGCCCGGTCCTGCCTGAGCGGTGGACGTAGTCCTTGTCCGTCGAGGGGAGGTCGTAGTGGACGACGACGCCGACGTCGTCGATGTGGATGCCGCGGGCGGCGACGTCGGTGGCCACGAGCGCGGAGACGCGCCCGTCGGCGAACCGCTGCAGGGCACGTTCGCGCTGGTTCTGCGAGCGGTTCCCGTGGATGGCGGCGGTGGCGATGCCGTCGGCGCCGAGACGCTTCGCGAGCCGGTCGGCCCCCCGTTTCGTGCGCGTGAAGATGATCGCGGAGTCGGTGGACCGGGCGATCGCGCCGGCGACGCGCCGCCGGTCGTGGCGGTCCACGGACCAGAAGACGTGTTCCACGTCCCCGGTCTGCTCGTCGGGAGCGTCGACCTCGTGCCGGACGGGGTCGCGCTGGTAGTCGCGTACGAGCACGTCGACGTCGCCGTCGAGGGTCGCGGAGAACAGCAGCGTCTGACGATCACGTGAGGTCGCGTCGAGCAGGCGCCGGACCTCGGGGAGGAAGCCCATGTCGGCCATGCGGTCGGCCTCGTCGACCACGACGATGTCCACGTCGCCGAGACGCACGTCGCCGCGCTGGACGAGGTCCGCCAGGCGGCCGGGCGTGGCGACGATGATGTCGACGCCCCGTCGCAGCCGGTCGATGTCGCGGCGGATGCTCGTGCCGCCGTAGATGGACGCGACCCGGCGCGAGCGCACCGCGGCCAGGGGTTCGATGGCGTCGGTGATCTGCCCGGCGAGCTCGCGGGTCGGGGTGAGGACGAGCGCCCGGGGCCGGTGGGGGTCGGCCCGGCCGACGCGCGTGACGAGCGGGACGGCGAACGCCAGCGTCTTGCCGGAGCCGGTCGGGGCACGGCCGCAGAGGTCGCGACCGGCGAGGGCGGAGGGGATGGTGGCGGTCTGGATGGGGAACGGGGTGTCGATGCCGGCACGTGCCAGCACCTCGGCGAGATCGTCGGGTACGCCGATACCGGTGAACGAACTGGTCATGTCTCTCAACTCCAGGCCCGCGTCGACGCGGGCGTCAGGGCGCGACCGGAGCAGGTCTCCGGTGCGTACACGTGGGACGCGCGCGTGGGCCGGAGCCGCATGCGAGAGAACACGTGCGTGGCGAACACGCACGTACGGGCCGGTGGTCGACCGGGGTGCCGCGGGAACGCGGGCACAGACGTGTTCCGCTGCGCCGTCGGGCGCAAC
>CAZADJ010000398.1:0-2096 GCA_964483845.1 uncultured Actinomycetota bacterium
GGCTCTCGCCGACACGGGCCGGCCTGCTCGTGCTGCTCGCGGTGCTCGCCGTCGGCGCGCTCCTCCTCGTGGGCCTGCCCACCGGCGACGAGGCCCCCGACGAGCCGGCCGAGCCGGTCGCGGTCACCGCATCCAGCGACCACGACCCCTTCGGTGACGGCGAGCACCCCGACCGGGTGGCCAACGCGCACGACGGTGACGCGGGGACCTCCTGGACGACGCAGCGCTACAACAGCGCGGACCTCGGCGGCCTGAAGCCGGGGGTCGGCGCGTGGTTCGATCTCGGCGAGGCGCGAGGTGTCGCCGCGGTCGAGATCGACCTCGTCATCCCCGGTGCCGACCTGGAGATCTACGCCCTCGACGACGAGCCCGGCGGCGACCCCGACGACTGGGGCGATCCGGCCGCACGCGTCGAGGATGCCGACGAGGAGAGCCGCATCGAGCTGGACGAGGTGGTCGAGGGCCGCTACTGGCTGCTGTGGTTCACCTCGCTGCCCTCGGAGGGGGGGCGCCACCGCACCGAGGTCGCGGAGATCCGCTTCCTCCCCGGCTAGACCGCGCGCGTTCAGACCGAGGTGCGGGCCAGGTTCGCGAACTTCGTCAGGTGGTCGAGGAAGGCGAGCTTCACCACGCCGATCGGACCGTTGCGGTGCTTCGAGATGATCAGCTCCGCGACCCCGCGGTCCGGCGTCTCCTGGTCGTACACCTCATCGCGGTAGATGAACCCGACGATGTCCGCGTCCTGCTCGATGCTGTTGTGCGCCACGATGCCGTCCGCCACGAAGTTGTGCGTCCCGGGGACGGTGGCGTCGAACACCTCCTCCTCCCCCACCGGCTCGATCGTAACCACCTCGTCCCAGAGGACGTCGGAGGTGGCGAGGTCCCCGAGGGCGACGTCGTCGAGGACCGCGGCGACACGGTCGAGCCGGGCTCGGCTGAGGTTCGACCGGTAGAGGGTCGTCCCGCAGTACTGCATCCCGAGCGCCGCCTGGAACGCGCGCTCCGTGAGCGGCGAGGAAGTCCGGAGTCGGCGGACCTCGTCCCAGACGGCCAGGGGGATCGTGTCGACGTTCGGGTTGTGCGTCACCCCGTCGAGCGCGGCCCTCGCCTCGAGCACACGAGCCGCCCGCTCCCCCGCGACACCGATCCGATCGAGGAAGACCCGCTGCTCGTCCGCTCCGGACACATCGACCGTGTAGCCATCGCGGTGACGGCCCTGTCCCACGGTGCGGAGGCGCGCGTTGATGCCGAACCGCAGCAACGCGAGCTGGACGTCGCAGGCGAGGCGCCTGCTCGTCGTGGCGTAGTAGATCCTGACCTGCTCGCGTGGTCCCATCTGACGAACGGTGACGCTGCCGTCGGTCGCCCAGAGATGGTGCAGGAACGTGGCCAGCTGGTCGGTGCTCAAGCCGAAGACGAACGGTGGGATGAACTTCTCGTGGCTGCGCTTGCCGTACAGTCCGAAACCCGACAGCCACTCGCTGACCGGGTTCCTCCGGCCATGGGTCAGGTGGTGAGGCGCACGCAGGTAGGTGTGTTGGAAACCGTCCTGCGGCACGCGCCGCGCGTCGATCCCGAAGCGACGGCTCGCCGCCTCCTCGACGAAACGGATGTTCTCGGCGTCCGCACTCGTGTAGTGGAGGGGCTGTCGGGAGGCGACGCAGCCGTCCCCGATCAGGTGCGCGAGGAGGATCAGCTCGTCCTCGTCGATCTCCCGCGGCGCGTCGGGGACGGCGATCCGCCGCGGCACCGCGAGCCGCTCGCCGACGTCGATGTCCTCCAGCGCACGCCACCCGTCGAAGGTGAGGAACGGATGGTTGGCGCTCGCCCTCACGGTCCGACCGGACCGCAGCTTCAGCTCGAAGGTCCGCTTCACCCCGCTGGAGAACACGTGCGTCATCGTCCCACGGACGAGTCGGAACCGGTCGTCCAGGGTCCAGACGGGGATGTCGCGCTCGCCGCCATCGTGGAGCTCGCGCATGGTGACGGCCTGACCGGTGTCGGCGCGCAGGATGCGCGTGTCGCCGGTGAGGCAACCGCTCTCGCGCAGGTCGGACAGCTGCGGGCGCTTGTCGGTCCGGGACTCCGGCTGGCGG
>CAZADJ010000399.1:0-2090 GCA_964483845.1 uncultured Actinomycetota bacterium
GCTACGACGGCGCCGAGCTGATGGTGACCCAGGACCCGGCGACCCAGGACCCGGACGAGGTCGTCGCGGCGTCGCGGTCCGAGGGTGTGCCGGTACCGGCGGTGCACGGGCCGTTCCTCCTCCTGACGCGTCGGGTGTTCGGCTCGGACCTGATCGAGAAGGCGCGGCGATCGCTGGAGCTCGCGGCCGGGATCGGAGCGGACGTGATGGTCGTCCACCCGCCGTTCCGCTGGCAGACCGCCTTCCACGACTGGTTGCTCGACGAGGGCGACGTCGAGGCCACACAGCTCGGGACGCGTGTCGGGGTGGAGAACCTGTTCCCCGTTCCGGTGATGGGCCGGCACCTCCGCTTCCACCGGTACACCGAGCCGGCACACCTCGAGCCCTTCCGCCACCTCGTCCTCGACACCTCCCACTTCGGGGTCACGGGGGTGGACCTGTGCGAGGCGTGGGACCGCCTCGGTTCCCAGGCCGCCCACCTCCACGTCAGCGACAACCGCGGGAAGGGACGGGACAGTCACGCCCCGCTGGGCAGCGGCGTCCTGCCACTGGCGAGCTTCCTGCGCCGGGTCGCGCGTTCCGGGTACACGGGCGCGATCAACCTGGAGCTCGACTGCCGTCGCTACATGGACGACCGCGCGGCGCTCGTCGGCTACCTCCGCCAGGAGCGGCAGAAGGCCGAGGCCCTGCTCGCTGGCGCTCCCTCCGAGGACGTGCTCGGCCGGCCCGACCGGGTGGCCCCGCCCGGGGGGGACGAGCCGGGAGCGGAGGGGGACCGGCCGGCCGGGAGGTTCGACGGCGGGGTCGCCGGTGCGGTCAGCGACGTCATGGGAGGCGTGGCCGCGAGCGAGATCGACGCCGCGGAGGAGGCTGACTAGTCCTGACTGACCATACTGAACAGTCCTTCCGGGCGGGTCACGGAGGGCAACCCGGGCCGTACCATGCGGAGGGCCACTCGACGTAGGGAAGGCCTGGATTGCGGCACGGGACGGCGTTCGTGCTCGTGTTCCTGCTCGCCGCGATCGTCGCGGCGACCGTGGTCCAACTGGTCCTCGCACGTTGACGCACCCGCTGGACGTTAGGGAGTCGTGAACAGCCAGACGGTCGATCCGGAGGTCGTGGCGCTCGTCAGCCGCGCCAAGGACGGCGACGGCGACGCGTTCGCGCTCCTGTACGACCGGTACGTCGATCAGGTCTACGGCTTCGTCTACCGGCGGGTCCGGTCCCGCGAGCTCGCCGAGGACCTGACCTCGGACGTGTTCCTCCGGGCCCTGCGCAACCTCGACGGTTTCACGTGGCAGGGCGTGGACATCGGCGCCTGGCTGATGACGATCGCGCGCAACCGCGTGACCGACCACTTCAAGTCGGCCCGTGCACGTCTGGAGCACCCGACCGACGAGATACGCGACGGGACGGACGCGACCGGGCCCGACGACCCGGAGCGGAGCGCCCTCGACGCGGACGTCGCCGCGGCCCTGACGGTCGCGATGGGGGACCTCGCCGAGGACCACCGCGAGGTGCTCGAGTTGCGCTTCGTCCAGGGGCTGTCCGTCTCCGAGTCGGCAGCGGCGATGGACCGCACCGACGGCGCGATCAAGGCGCTCCAGTACCGGGCGCTGAAGGCGCTGGCCCGGATCGTGAAGGAGGATCCGCGGTTCGCGGGGGAGGATCTGCCATGAGTGCGAGGCAGCCCGAGTTGACGTGCGCGTCACCGCGGCGGCGCTCGCTCGTTGGCAGTAGGCGGAGAGGGAGGCGAGGAGCGTGAACGCTGATCGAGGCGGAACCGCCGGCCCCACAGGGGGCCGGGACGACCGTGCCGCGGAGCAGCTGGCCGAGCTGCTCGAGGAGCCGCACGGCGTCGACGGTGCGGCGGACGATCTCGCCGAGAGCCTCGTGACGGACGCCGAGCTCGAGGAGCTCCTGTCGCTCGCCAGCTCGCTGCGTGAGGTCCCGGCACCCCGGCCCGGCGGCTCGTTCCGCACGGCGCTGCGCGAACGTCTCGTCCAGGAGACCACCCGTCGGGTGGCGACGAGCCAGAGCCCGCGACCGTCGCTGTTGGCGGAGCTCCGCGACCGGATCGACCTGGTGCG
>CAZADJ010000400.1:0-2089 GCA_964483845.1 uncultured Actinomycetota bacterium
ACGGGCATCCGTCGGCCCGTTCGACCGCTCCACCCGATGGTGCCCGGAGGGTGTGACATCCAACGTCCCGCCGCAGCGGGGCCCAGCCGGCGACGGCGTGGGCGCGAGCCGCTCAGTCAGTCCTCGAAGGTGGGGTCAGCCGCGTACGCCGGGCAGGTCGACGCGCGCCCGCACCACCGGCAGTAGCGACCGGTCGTGAGCACGAGGTCCCCGTCCGGTGGGCGTGCGTAGCGCAGCCGCGCCGCCCGGACCACGCCGTCACCGACGCGCTGCGCCGCGCCCTCGAGCAGATCCGGGGTGACGTCCTCCACGTCCCACGCCCCCTCGGCGACGTAGTAGGTGGCCAGCCGGAACGGCGCCACGCCGTACTTGATCGTTGCGAGCAGCCCGTAGAGCCGCAGGTCCTGACGCTCCTGGTCCGGCCGGCGCCACCCGGACTTCAGGTCCACGATGATCTGCTGGCGCTGCTCGGCGCTGACGCTGCCGATGCTGAGATCGGTCTTGCCGCGGATCCGGATACGGCCGTCTGCGAACGTCGCGGACAACGGCGTCTCGAGCCGCGGCGCCCACCCGCTGGGGATCGGCGGCCACAGATCGCGGATCTCGGTGAGCAGCTCCTCGGCCGCGGAGCGCAACTCGCCGCGCTCCACCGCCTCCAGGGCGTCCAGGAACTCGCCGAGGCCACGCTCCTCGGTGAGCTCTGCCCACGCCCGCTCCACGAGGTACGCGGGATCCTGGGTACGGCGGCTGCGCCAGTCGAGCTCGATCGCCCGGTGTGCCAGCTTGCCGCGCACCATCGGCACCGCCCAGGCGAACGCCCCCTCCTCCATGTCGATGAAGCGCCCGTCGCAGGCCAGCGCCGCCAGCTGGGACTTGTTGAGCCCCAGCACCTCGCCGTCGGGGATGAGGTCGAGCGCCGCCGCGGCCCGCGTCTCGACGATCTCGCGCAGCCTCGCGGCCAGGCCGAGGTCCACCTCGGGACGCGGCTCGTCGACCGCCAGCAGCTCCTCCAGCAGACGCCGCTGCGCCGGGGTCAGGGTGTCACGGTCCACACGGCCTCCTCCCGACCGGCAGGTTACGGTGGACGGCGTGACCGAACGGGATCTCGACGCCGCCGCGGCCGCGGAGCTCCTCCGCGAGCAGCTCCGGTTCGTTCGCGGACGGTCCCCCCTGTACGAGCGCATCCTGGCCGGGCTGGCCGGCGCCGCCGAGCGGGGGTTCGACGGCGGGGTCGTCCCGCGGTTGCTCGCCGTCACCGGGCCGGCCGGCGCCAGCGAGGCCCGTCTGCTCCTGCTCGCCGCCCTCCACCACGCCGCGTTACGCGACACCTCGCTTCCCCACGCGGCCTGGTACCCGACCGCCGTCGCCGAGCCACGCCCCGCCGAGGAGGGGGCGCCGGCCGCGCTCGCCCTCGCGCACCTGATCGAGCACGAGGACGAGGTGGCGGCGTTCATCGCCCAGCACCGCCTCCAGACGAACGAGATCGGCCGCTGCGCGGCGCTCCTCCCCGGGTTCCTCGCCGCCGCGGAGCACGGCATGCCGCTCCGGCTGTTCGAGGCAGGGTGCTCAGCCGGGTTGAACCTCCGCTTCGACCGGTACCGCTACGACTTCCGTGCGGGACCGAGCTGGGGGCCCACGAGCGGTCCGATCCTCACGTCGAGCGCGCGCGGTGCGGTGCCGGAGTCGCTCGTCCCACCCACGGTCGAGGTCGCCGAGCGGCGTGGCGTCGACCTGTCCCCGATCGACCCGTCGACCGACGAGGGCGCACGTCTGCTGACCGCCTTCATCTGGCCCGACGACGCCGAGCGACGGGACCGGCTCCGTCGGGCGATCGAGGTGGCGGAGGCCGACCCGGTGAGGCTGGAGGCCGGGGACCTCGTCGCCTGGACCGACGAGGCGGTCCGTCCGGTCGCCGGGACCACGACGGTGCTGTTCCACTCGCTCGTCGTCCACCTCCTGGACGAGTCGGCCAGCACCGGGTTCGAGGCCGCGGCCGAGCGCGCGCTGCGCCGCGGGTCCAGCGACGCCCCCGTCGTCCTCGTCCGGCTCGAGGCACCGCCGGGGCTCGACTCCGAGCCGGAGCTCACGA
>CAZADJ010000401.1:0-2081 GCA_964483845.1 uncultured Actinomycetota bacterium
GGCTACGACGTCGCGCTGGTCCTCATCGGGCTGGCGGCGCTCGGCGCCGCGATGCTGCCGCGCCTGGTCAGCCGGCAGCCCGTCTCGTTCCCGATGGCCTACATCGCGGTCGGGGTCCTCGTCTTCGCCCTGCCGATCGGGATCGGCCCGTGGCACCCGCTGGCCGAGCCGGCGATCACCGAACGGCTCACCGAGCTCGGGGTGATCATCGCGCTCATGGGCGTCGGCCTGAAGATCGACCGGCCGCTCTCCTGGCGCGCCTGGTCCGAGACCTGGCGTCTCCTCGCGGTCACCATGCCGCTCACGATCGCGATGGCCGCACTGCTCGGGTACTGGGCGGTCGGGCTCGCCCCGGCCACCGCGATGCTCCTCGGTGCGGTGATCGCCCCCACCGACCCGGTCCTCGCTGCCGACGTGCAGTCCCGTGGGCCGGACTCGGACGAGGAGGAGGGCGAGGTCCGCTTCGCGCTCACCAGCGAGGCGGGACTGAACGACGGGCTCGCGTTCCCCTTCACCAACGCGGCGATCGCGACGGCCGTCGCCGGCGCCCCCGGGGACTGGCTCCTGGAGTGGGTGACCGTCGCGCTCGTCCTCAAGGTGGCGGTCGGCGTCGCGACGGGCTGGGCCGTCGGCAAGGCCCTCGCGTACCTCGTCTTCGAGGTGACCGCCGGTGAGACGCAGCTGGCCAAGGTGTCCGAGGGTCTGGTGGCGCTCGCGGCGACGCTGTCCAGCTACGGGCTGGCGGAGCTCGCGCAGGGCTACGGCTTCCTCGCCGTCTTCGTCACCGCGGTGACGATCCGTCGCTGGGAGCACGATCACCGCTACCACGAGGAGCTGCACTACCTGGCCGAGCAGTCCGAGCGGCTCGTCATGGCCGTGATCCTCGTCCTGCTCGGGGGGGCGATCACGGCCGGCCTGTTCGCCCCGCTCACCTGGCCGATGGCGCTGGTCGCCCTCGCGCTCGTCCTCCTCGTCCGCCCCGTGTTCGGGCTCCTCGCCCTCGTCGGCCACCCACGGACCGGGCCGCGGGAGCGCGGCGCGATCGCCTTCTTCGGCATCCGCGGGATCGGGTCGCTGTACTACCTCGCCCACGGCCTCGGGGCGGCCGAGTTCCCCCAGCAGGCCGAGATCTGGGCGCTCGTCGGGCTCGTCGTGGTCCTCTCGATCCTCGTCCACGGCGTCACCGCCACGCCCACGATGGGGTGGATCGAGGAGGCACGGTCGTCGGCCCGCGGCTGACCCTTGCGCCACCGTGGCCCGCTCGGCAGGCTCGCGGGCACGCGGTCGTCGGGTCGGTGACGTGACCCGCTCCCTGGAGGTGAGGCGTGGACCGTCCGACTCGGCGACGGATCGGGGCCGGCCTCGCCTTCCTCTTCCTCGTCATCGGCGGAGGCAGCGGCTGGTACTGGTACGTCGAGGGCTTCACCCCGGTCGAGGCCATCTACCAGACCGTCATCACGATCTCGACGGTCGGGTTCGGTGAGATCCGCGAGATCAGCGAGACCGGCCGGATCGTCACCATGGGGGTGATCCTGCTCGGCGCCGGGACGTCGGCGTACACGCTGACCGCGCTGTTCGAGCACTTCGCGGACGAGCGGCTGGAGGCGGCCAGGAGGCGACGGATGCGACGTGAGGCGAAGCGGATGGTCGACCACATGATCGTCTGCGGCTACGGGAAGGTGGGCAAACGCATCGCGGAGGAGGGCAAGAAGCACGGCGAGGTGGTCATCGTCGACGACGACGCGGAACGTATCGCCGAGGCGACGGAGCAGGGGCTGACGACCGTGCAGGGCGACCCCTCGGTGGAGGAGAACCTCGAGGACGCGGGCATCGCGGAGGCGTCCGTCCTGGTCGTGACCCTGAGCTCCGACGCGGAGAACCTCTACATCATCATGTCGGCGCGGGCGCTGAACGCCGATCTCCGCATCGTCGGGCGGGCGCAGACGGAGCGGGCCGCGGCCAACCTCCGCCGCGCCGGCGCCGACCGCGTCGTGAACCTCGAGGCACTCGGCGCGGGGCGGATGTACGCCTTCGCCACGCGTCCGATGGTCTCGGAGTTCCTCGACGCCCTCCTGCACGAA
>CAZADJ010000402.1:0-2069 GCA_964483845.1 uncultured Actinomycetota bacterium
TTCAGGGGTGGTCGCCCGCGCTCGATGCGTGAGACGAGGAGGAGGTCCTCGATGAGCCGTTCGAGGCGGGCGGTGTGGACGGTGAGGGAGCTGATCGCCCGGTCGCGGAGCTCGGGGGTGAGGCGACCGTCGTCGCGGGAGAGGGTCGATGCGTAGCCCTTGATCAGGGTCAGTGGTGTCCGCAGTTCGTGGCCGATCACCGCGACGAAGTCGGACTGGAGCTGGCGGTTCTCCGCCTCGGTGGTCACGTCCTCGAGGATGAGGATGCGCGCGCTGTCACCGCGCAGCTCGGGGCTGACCAGGGAGACGCGGGCGCGGTACGTGCGGGCGGGCGGACCCTCGAGGGTGATCTCGCGCTTCGCGGCGCGGTTCACGGTGAGCATCTCGTCCAGGGCCTCGGACCCCAGACGGCCCACCGCCGGGTTCCCGGCGACGAACCGGTCGTCGAGGCGGAACTGCTCCCCGGCCGCCGGGTTGATGGCGAGGAAGCGGCCCTCGCCGTCGACGAGCAGCACCGGGTCGGGGATGGCGTAGATCAGCCGGGTGAGTTCGTCCTCCTTGGACTCGAGGTGGCGGACCACCAGCGCCTTGGACAGGGCGAGCGACGCCTGGCTGGCGAGCGCCGCGACGCGCTGGCGGGCGGCGTCCTCCGGTGGCCGGTCGTGGAGGGTGATCAGAGCGCCGACCGGCCGTTCGGCGGTCTCGTCGACGAGCGGCACGACCGCCGCGGCGACCGGTTCGTCGCCCGGAGCGAGCGCCGACAGCGTCTCGTCCTCACGGCAGTCCTCGATCACGCGGAGCCCGGCTGCGGTGGCCGTCGCCGCGAAGGACGTCTGTCGGACGGTCGCGACCGCGCGGCCCCGGTGGACCCCCTCGACCGCAGCGAGTCGCCAGACGCCGGTGTCGGTGAGCGCGACCATCCCGCCGGTCGCG
Source organism: uncultured Actinomycetota bacterium (assembly GCA_964483845.1). Taxonomy (GTDB): domain Bacteria; phylum Actinomycetota; class Nitriliruptoria; order Nitriliruptorales; family JAHWKO01; genus CAZADJ01. The sequence goes on from CAZADJ010000402.1 coordinate 934, forward strand.
TCGCCGAGCTCCATCGCCGCGTCCAGCGCCAGGGAGGCGACGGAACCGACATCCTGCGCGCGGGAGAGTCCCACCCCCGCCTCGTACAGGCGCTCGACCTCGCGGCGGCGCCGTTGCGCCGCCGTGATCAGCCGGCGGGCGTGCACCGCAGCGGCGGCCTGCTCCCCGAAGATGGTCGCGAGCGCCAGGTCCTGGTCGTCGAAGCCCGGGTGCTCCTCGTTGGAGCCGAGCACTCCCAGGTTGAGCACGCCCTGGACGTTGCCGCGCGTGGTGAGCGGCACGCAGACCGATGACCGCAGCGGACGGGCGCGCTCGTAGTCGCGCTCGTAGCCGCCGAGGCCGTCGCCGGGGCCGAGCAGCAGCGGCTTGCCGCTCGCGGCGACGCTGCCGGCGATCCCGTGCCCGCGCGGGATCCGGACCGTCCGGGCGATGTCTTCGTCGATCCCCCGGGCCACTCTGATGGTGAGGCTGCGCCGGTCGCGCTCGTAGAGCAGGACCGACCCCTCGTCGGCGGACAGCAGGCCGATGGCTTCGCGGAGGATCACACGCAGCGTCGAGTCCTCGTCGTCAGCCTCGTTCACGGCGCGAGCAGCGGTGATGATCCTGGCCAGCTCCTCACGGTTGAGACGCCGGACGCGGGAGTCATCGGTGGTCTGACGGCGGCTGAACGCCACGCGGCCTCCTCCAAGCGTCCAGTCCACAGTGTCGCGGCTGTGCGGGCTCGTCGCACGTACCCCGGACCGCGTCGCGCCGCTCTCGGCCAGCACGCCGCCGGCACCCCGCCCGAGTGGCCAACGGGGAGTGGTCACATCGTGTCATGTCCTTTCGTCGCGGGATCGGGCTCAAGGAGACCCGTCGGGACGCCGAAGAAGGAGGGTGCGAGACGCCCCGACACGGGCCCCGCGGAGATGGAGAGAGAGGCGCGGCGATGGACAACATGACGACGATCCGGGTGAGCTGCCCGGCGTGCGGTTCCGTCGACCTGACACCGGCACAGATCCGGCTGACGGTCGTCCAGATGCCCGACGAGCCCGTCGGCCCCGACAGCCACTACGCGTTCCTCTGCCCCTCGTGCGCGGACCGGGTGGAGAAGCCGGCCGACGAGCGCATCGCCCGTCTGCTGTCCACCGGCGGCG
>CAZADJ010000403.1:0-2049 GCA_964483845.1 uncultured Actinomycetota bacterium
CGCATCTGGATCTCCCTCGGCCCCCTGAACTTCCAGCCCGGTGAACTCGCGAAGCTCGCCATGGTGGTGTTCCTCGCCGGGTACCTCGAGCAGAAGCGCGCGCTCCTGTCCATCGCGACCAACCGGATCGGGCCGCTGTTGCTGCCCGACGGACGCCACCTCGCCCCGGTGGTCGCCGCGGCGATCGGGGCGATCGGCATCCAGATCCTCCAGAACGACCTCGGCATGACCCTGCTCTTCTTCGGGGCGTTCGTGGTGATGCTCTACGTGGCGACGGGACGCATCGCCTACCCGCTCGTTGCCGCGGCGGTGTTCGTCTCCGGCGCCGCGGTCGCCTACAACATCTTCGCGCACATCCGGCCGCGGTTCCGGATCTGGCTCGACCCGTGGTCGGAGGTCCACGACGCCGGCTACCAGATCGCACAGTCCCTCTTCGGGCTCGGGACCGGCGGGCTGACCGGGACGGGCCTCGGCCTCGGTCACGCCAACATCCCCGCGGCCGCGACCGACGCGATCTTCGTCGTGCTCGGCGAGGAGCTCGGGCTACTCGGAGCCACAGCGATCCTGCTCTGCTTCGTACTGATCCTCGCCCGGGCCTTCAAGATCGCGACCACCGCCGGCACCGACGTCGGCACGCTGATGGCTGCCGGCCTCGCGACGATCCTCGGCCTCCAGACGTTCCTCATCATCGGCGGCATGACCCGGTTGATCCCGCTGACCGGCATCACGCTGCCCTTCATCTCCTACGGGGGCTCGAGCCTGGTCGCCAACTACATCCTGATCGGCCTCCTGCTGCGCATCAGCGACACCGCGAACCGCCGTGCCCGCGCCGGAGTGGGGGCACGGCCGTGACCAGCCAGGTCCGCAAGGTCGCCACCGGCATCCTGATCCTGTTCGGTGCGCTGTTCGTCAACCTGAACATCATCCAGGTGCTGCGCGCCGACGACTACGCGAACCACCCCGCCAACCGACGGCTGCTGATCGACGAGTACCAGATCCGCCGCGGCTCGATCCTCGTCAGCGGCGACCAGATCGCCTACAGCGACGAGACCGAGGGCGATCTCAAGTACCTGCGCCTCTACGACCCCCCGGAGCGCTACGCCCACCTCGTCGGCTTCTACTCGCTCGTCTACGGGCGCTGGGGCCTCGAGCGCGCCCTGAACGAGCAGCTCACCGGGACGCCGACCGCGCTGCTGGCCGAGAACCTCGCGGAGCTCCTCGGCCAGCGCGATCCGGTCGGCAACACCGTGCGTCTCACCATCGACCCCACCGTCCAGCAGGCGGCGGCCGAGGCTCTCGGCGACCGCGTCGGCGCGGTGGTCGCCATCGACCCCGCGACGGGAGCCCTGCTCGGTAGCTACAGCAGCCCGAGTTACGACCCGAACCGGCTGTCGAGCCACGATCCCGACGACATCCGCGCCTACCGCGAGGAGCTGGTGGCCGACGAGCGCGAGCCGCTCGCCGACCGAACGCGGGAGCGGCGCTACCAGCCCGGATCCGCGTTCAAGGTCATCGTCGCGGCCGCCGCCCTCGAGCGCGGCCTCGCTCCGGACACCGCGTTCGAGGACACCGCCGAGTACGTCCCACCACAGACCACCCGCGGGATCCGCAACTTCGGCCAGGGGGACTGCACGGACGGGGACACCATCACCCTCCAGCGCGCGCTCGTGGTCTCCTGCAACGTGGTGTTCGCGAAGCTCGGCGTCGACCTCGGCGCCGACGCCGTGGTCGAGCAGGCCGGACGGTTCGGGTTCAACCGCACGCCGCCGTTCGTGCTGCCCACCGCCCAGAGCGTGATCCCCGACGACCTCGACCCGCCGGCGACCGCACAGTCGGCGATCGGCGGCCGCGACGTCCAGGCCACCCCGCTGCAGATGGCGATGATCGCGGCGGCCATCGCCAACGACGGTGTGCTGATGCGCCCCTACGTCGTCGACGAGGTACTGGACCCGTCCGGGCGCCGCATCCGCGGTGCGGACTCGCGCCCGTGGATCGAGGGCCGCTGGACCGCCCAGGCGGTGAGCCCGGAGACGGCACGCACCCTGGGGG
>CAZADJ010000404.1:0-2049 GCA_964483845.1 uncultured Actinomycetota bacterium
CCTTGCCGGGGGCCGTCCTGCCGGCGTAGGTTGGATGCGTTCATCGGCGATGTGGGTGGTGGTGGGGGAGACTGAGGTCAAGGGTTGTTGCCCCTTGGACTGTCAGGACTCATGCGCGTGGGTCGCGCGCGTAGACGATGGCAGGGTCGTCGGGGTGCGCGGGGCGAAGGAGCATCCGATCACTCGTGGTGCTCTGTGCGCCAAGGTGAACGATTACGAGGCGAAGACCTACGCCTCGAACCGCGTGTTGCATCCACTGGTCAGCACCGGGGAGAAAGGCAAGGGGCAGTTCCGCCGGACGAGTTGGGACGAGGCTCTCGGGCTGATCTCCGACCGTTTCCTGGACATCATCGAGACGTCTGGCGCTGAGGCGCTGCTGCCTCACTTCTATCTGGGCTCGATGGGGGTGGTGCAGCGGCGATCTCTGTTACGGCTCTTCCATCTCCTCGGTGCCTCGCAGCAGGTGGGCAGTGTGTGCGGGGCGAGCGGGAACGCCATCGCTGCCCAGGGGCATCCCATCGGTTTCGACCCCGAGGAGATGGTCGAGGCCAGCTTCGTGCTGGTGTGGGGGGCGAACCCGCTCTCGACTGCGCATCACAGCTGGCACTTCACGGCTGAAGCGCGGAAACGCAACGGGGCGCGGCTCGTGTGTATCGATCCGGTGCGGACGCGGACGGCCAAGGCCTGCGATGAGCATCTGGCTATCCGCCCCGGGACCGACTGGATGCTGGCCGCCGGGGTCGGACGGCTCATCCTCGATGAAGGTCTGGCCGACGTCGACTTCGCCACGCAGGTGGCGAGCGATCTCGATGAGTACCGGGCGCAGGTGGACCCCTGGACCCCGGACCGTGTCGCCGAAGTGACAGGGATCGATGCCGCCACGGTTCAGCGTGTCGCACGCGAGTTCGCAGCAGGGCAACCGGCGCTGATCCGAGCTGGGATCGGGATCCAGCAGTCGGCAGCAGGTGATGCGCTCATGCGGGCGTTGTCCGCGCTCGCCATCGTGGGTGGGCACTGGCGGCATCGCGGCGGCGGGTTGTTCATCGAGGCCTATCCGGACATGCAGGACGCGGTGGCGGGCAGACCCGATCTGATGCCCGGAAGTCCCCGAACACTGGACATGGCACGGCTCGGTCAGACGCTGACCGACGAAGATCTTGACCCACCGGTTAAGGGGCTCATGGTCTGGGGTGCCAACCCGGCGACGGTCCAGACGGATGGCGCACGGGTCCGTGAGGGTCTGTCCCGCGACGATCTGTTCACGGTCGTCGTCGAGCACTTCCTGACCGACACGGCGCGATACGCCGATGTGGTCCTTCCCTCCACCACCCAGCTCGAACACTTCGATCTGCAGGGCGCTTGGGGCCACCACTACATCACCGCCAACCTCGCGGCGGTCGACCCGCTGGGACAGAGCAGAACCCACGGCGACATCCTGCGTGCGCTGGCATCACGCATGGGACTCGACCATCCTGCCCTGGCCGAGTCCGACCAGCAGATCGCCGCGTCGGCGCTACCCGACGACGTCACCCTGAACCAGCTCGTCGAAGCGGGCTGGGTCAAGTACTCCCCCGCCAGGTTCACCATCCCAGCTTCCGACGCGCGCCTAGTGTTGGCCGACTCCGAGCCACCGGCGTTGCCGAGCCGACCCGACGGTCATCTCCAGCTGCTGACGCCCAAACCGCACCACTTCTTGAACTCGACGTTCGCCAACATGGAACGGCAGCGTCGCGCTATGGGCGGCCCCATGATCTACGTCCACCCCGACGATGCCGTGCGGTTGGGCCTGAAGGATGGCTGCTACGTCGAGGTCCGCAACGACCGCGGTCAGGTCAACGCCCAGCTAGAGGTCAGCGACGAGGTCATACCCGGTGTGGCGACCCTGCCCGGCAAGTGGTGGAGCCAGGACGTCGGGGGGGCGGGCCCCAATGGCCTGACGCCCGCCTCCTGGACACCCGGGGGTGAGCCCGCCTACAACGACACGTTCGTCACCATCACAGATGTGACCGGACCGTCCAACGCGGCAGATGAACCTGTCGTCTGATCTCG
>CAZADJ010000405.1:0-2046 GCA_964483845.1 uncultured Actinomycetota bacterium
GACGTCCGCCAGCTGTCACCCGCCGAGCGCGAGCGCTTCCTGCACGACGGGTGAGAGCCAGCGGTGACGCGCCCCCGGCAGGAGTCGAACCTGCGCTCTGGGATTAGGAATCCCATGCTCTATCCACTGAGCTACGGGGGCGGGACTGCGGCGGGGAGCTCCGGGTGGACGCCCACGCGGACAGCCGTGGCCGGGACCCGTCGCCGGGCCGGACCCGCGCCGAGGGTACCCGCGGCGCACCCACGGCTGGTCGCAGCCGGGAGCGTCGTCCGACGGACGGCGGACGGACGGCTCCCCGCCTACAGGTCGGGTCGGCGCGGGGCACGGCGCGGTCACGTCAGCTTCGCTGTGAACGATCCGCGACCAGGAACGGGGATGAGATGCCAGGCCGACCATCCGTCAAGGACGAGGAGCAGTACGAGTCGCTGCGCGAGGAGGGGATGAGCAAGGAGAAGGCCGCCCGCATCGCGAACACCGACCGGCAGGAGGCCGGCGAGCGCGGTGGGACCAGCCCGAAGTACGAGGAATGGTCGAAGGACGACCTCTACGACAAGGCGCAGGAGGTCGGGATCGAGGGCCGCTCGGAGATGACCAAGGACGAACTGATCGACGCGCTGCGCGACCGCAGCTAGGGCGCCGAACGGACGCAGCCAGCGCGCCGGACCGAGCGGCCGTGACCTACCCGGCTGCCGCGATCTGGTCGGGTCCCTGGGCGGCGAGCGCGTCCACGAGCTCGGCCTTCGTCATGCTCGACCGACCGGGGACCTCGCGGCGCTGCGCGAGTTCGTACAGCTCCTCCTTCGACATCCCCTCGAGCTCTGCGCGGTGCTCGTCCCCGGCGGACGTGCTCGCTCCCCGCTCTGATCCGTCGCGGTGGAGGCTGCGCTCCAGGGCCTCCATGAGGTCGACGACCACCGGGTCGGAGTCGTCGACGGGCGCGGCCACCGGCTCCTCGCCCTCGGCCTTGCGCCGCAGGAGGTCGCGGAGCTCCTCCTGGTAGGTGTCCTCGTAGGCGGACGGGTCGAACTCGGCGGTCAGCGAGCCGATCAGCTGCTCGGCCATGTTCAGCTCCCGGTCGGTGAGCTCCACCTCGTCGGGGAACCCGTCGGCGTCGAGCTCCGCCGGGTCGACCACCTCGTCGGCGTAGCGCATCGTGGACAGGAGCAGGACCCCGTCGCGTGGCCGGATCGCGCCCAGGTGCTGCTTCGTGCGCATGACGAAGGTCGCGAGCGCCGCCTTGCCGGTGTCCTCCATCGCCCGGACGAGCAGCGCGTACGGCTTGCGCGCCGCCTCCCCGTCCGGGACGAGGTAGTAGGGGCGCTCGTAGTAGATCGGCTCGATCTCGGGGAGGTCGACGAAGTCGTGGATCTCGATGCTGCGGCTGGCGGCGGGCTTCAGCTCCTCGATCTCCTCGGACTCGAGGAGCACGCGGTGCCCGTCGGTGGAGTAGCCCTTGACGACGTCCTCCCGGGGGACCTCCTCGCCGGTCTGTGCGTCGACCCGCTTGCGGCGCACGCGTGCACCGGTGGCGCGGTTCACCTCCCGGAAGCTGATGTCGTGGCTCCGGGTGGCGGTGAACAGCTTCACGGGCACGTTCACCAGCCCGAAGCTGATGTGCCCCGACCAGATCGCTCTCGCCATGATCCGTCAGCCTCCCGTCGGTTGCCGCCCCGCAGTCGCCGGGGCGACCGTGGCCCGCCCGGTGGCGTTCACGTGCTCGAGTGATCGGCGTTCACGGCCGACGCGCGTCCGCTCTACCAGTAGTGGGGACGGGGGCCGATCGCACGGCCCATCGCACCGAGGATCCAGAGGATCGCGCCGACGACGAGCAGGACGATCCCGATCGAGTACAGGACGCCGACGTCGAGGAGCAAACCGATGATGAGCAGGATGATGCCGAGGGTGATCATGACGCTCTCCGTTCTCTAGCGCGTCACCATCGACGGTGACAGGCGTGCGCCCCGGCGGGTGGCGTCTCCACCGGCGTTGGGTCAACGGCCGGGGCCGGATCGGGGCTCTCGTGTCTTGCGGACGGGGACCGTGGGT
>CAZADJ010000406.1:0-2042 GCA_964483845.1 uncultured Actinomycetota bacterium
CGGTTGCCGAAGAGGACATGTGGAGGACGTTCAACCTGGGGGTGGGCATGATCGCCGTCGTCCCGCCGGGCGAGGCAGACGCGGTCGTGGCGGTGCTCGAGCGGCGGGGGACGCCGGCGTGGATCGCCGGACGGATCGGTTCCGGATCCGGGGTGGACGTCGTCGGGGGAGAGGGCGACGCGAACGGTCAGGTGTGATGGAGGGGACGATGGACGGATCGACCGACCACGGAGATGAGCACACCGACGGTGCCCTGCGTCGAGCCGACCGCACCGATGCCGACCTCGCCGCGATCGAGCGACGGCGGTGGCAGCTGTGGCTGGTCGCCGGCATCTTCCTCGTCGCCGTCTCGGGCGTGGTGGTGCTCGCCTTCACCGAGAACGGGTTCGCGGAGATCGTCCCGGACGTGCCCGCGCTCCGCTGGGGGTTCCTCGCCCTGGCGGTCGCGTTCATCCTGTACGTGCTGGACCAGGAGCGGACACTTCGCCGCGTGACGCGGGCGTTCATGGAGCAGGACCGGCGCGCGACGGCGCTGGAGTCGCGCATCGCGGACCTCACGCTGCTGAGCCGCGTCGGTCGCGTCGTCAACTCCGTGCTCACGGTGCGTGAGGTGGTCGATGCGGTGCTCGAGGCGGCCTTCGAGCTGACCCGGGCGCGCAACGGCTCGGTCATGCTCCGGGAGGACGACCACCTGAAGGTCGCCCTGAGCGCCGGACCGGAGCGGGCGCCGATCGGTGCCCTGAGCCGCATCGGGGACGGGGTCGCGGGACGGGTCGCGGCGGCGGGCGAGGCCATGATGGTCGACGGACGGCTCGAGGCGGCCGAGCGGGGCGATCGTGACGAGGCACGTCCCTTCGGTTCGGCGGTCGTGGTCCCGCTGGTCGCCAACGGGGAGATCCTCGGCGTCCTGTCCCTCGAGCGCCCACCGGACGAGCCCGCGTTCACCGATCTGGACTCCCGGTCGCTCAGCATCTTCGGGGAGCACGCCGGGACCGCGATCGCGAACGCCCAGCGCTACGAGTCCGAGCGCGACACCGCCTCACGGCTCGCGGACGTGCTCGAGCTCCGCGGCGAGTTCGTCGCGGCCATGGTCCACGACCTGAAGAGCCCGCTCACCGCGATCCGGGGGTTCACCAACATCCTCCGGGACCGGTGGGAGGCGCTCGAAGACGAGAAGCGGGTCCGCGCGCTGAACGCGGTGGAGCGTCAGACCGATCGTGTGCTCAGCCTGGTCGACGAGGTGCTGCGCAGCACCAGCATCGAGGCCGGCGCGGAGCTCAGCCACGAACCGCTCGACGTGGTGCCGCTGCTCGGTTCGGTCGTCGAGGGCACGCAGACGGCGTCCGCCGGTCGCGAGGGCGTCGAGCGGCGGATCCGGCTGCACACCGACGTGGAGCCGGTCTTCGTCGCCGGCGACGGGGAGGCGCTGCGCCACGTCTTCACCAACCTGCTCGAGAACGCGGTCAAGTACTCGCCGCCCGGGAGTCCGATCGAGGTGCGGGTGGAGCCGATGCAGGACGAGGTGCAGATCCACGTCCGCGATGCCGGCTTCGGGATCGCGCCCGAGGATCTCCCCCACGTGTTCGAGCGCTTCCGTCAGGCGGACGGTCAGGGCCGGGGCGGGGTCGGTCTCGGGCTCTACATCGTGCGCACGCTCGTCACCGCCCACGGGGGGCGCGTCTGGGTCGACTCGGAGCCGGGAGCGGGCTCGATGTTCACGGTGACGCTCCCCCACCCGACACCCGAGGAGGACGTCGACGAGCTCCCCGACCGCGAGGAGCTCCCCGTCCGGTGAGGCTCAGCGTCCGCGGACGCGCGACTCGCCGTCCGGGAGGTGGAAGCGGCGCAGGCGTCCGACCTCCTCGATGCGGCGCTCCGCGACGCGCTCGGCGGCGATCTCCGTGGTGAGGCCTTCGGCTGCGGCGAGCGCGAAGATCTCGCGGAGGGTGTGGCCGATCCCCTCCGCCTTCCGGAGCGTCCGCTCCGAGGAGAACCCGCCCGGCTCGAGCTCGTCGGTGACCTGGATCAGCCCGCCGGCGTTC
>CAZADJ010000407.1:0-2036 GCA_964483845.1 uncultured Actinomycetota bacterium
CGTTCCTCGACTACCCGCTGATGACGGCACTGTTCCCCGGCGCACCGGAGCGACGTCGTCGCCGTCGACCCCGACCACCAGCGCCGCGGCCTCGGCGGTGCGCTCGTCCGACCGGTGCTCGAGCTCGCCGACACGGCCGGCACCCCGGCCTTCCTCGAGACCACCCGGGAGGACAACGCTGCCTGGTACGAGCGCCTCGGCTTCGCGACCCGGACACGCGCCCCCGCGTTCAGCGGCGGCCCCGAGCAGTGGTTCATGTGGCGGGAGCCGCGCCGTCGAGCGGTCGACGGAGGCAGGAACCGAGGGTCGTGACGTCGAAGGACGGCACAGGTACCCGTCGAGGTGGGGGTCTTCGTGAAGCGTCTGGCAACCGTGACCTCCGTCATCGCCGCACTCGCGCTCGTCGCGATGCTCGCCCCGGCAGCGTTCGCGCACGAGAAGCGTCCGGACACGACCGAGGAGAGTGAGCCGCTACCGCCCGCGGACGACCTGCACTCGGACAACATGGAGATCGTCGCGAACTGGGACGACGGCGGCGAGTTCCGCGCCGGGAGCGACCTCGCCTTCTGGGGCGACATCGCCGTGCTCGGGCAGTTCGACAGCCCGGGCGGGTTCTACCTCATGGACATCTCGGACCCCGAGGACCCGCAGCAGATCAGCCACTTCGTCTGCCCCGGGCCGCAGAACGACGTCTCCATCTGGGGTGACCTGGTCTTCATGTCGGTCGACAACGCCCGCGGCGCGGACGAGGACCACGAGGCCCACGAGTGCGGCGCCGACGACGCCTCGCAGGGGGAGATCCGCACCGATCAGCACTGGTCGGGCATACGCATCGTCGACATCTCCGATCCCGAGAACCCCGAGCAGATCCGCGCGGTGCGCACCGACTGCGGATCGCACACGCACACCCTCGTGCCGGACCTCGACAACGACCGCATGCTGGTCTACGTCTCCTCCTACCCGCTGCGCGACCAGTCCGAGAGCTGCCGGCCGGACCACGGCAAGATCTCCGTCGTCGAGGTGCCCCTCGACGACCCGACCGCGGCCGAGGTCGTCTCCCAGCCCGACGTCCGACCGGCGGTGGGCTGCCACGACATCACCGTGTTCCTCGAGACCGACCTGGCCGCCGCCGCGTGCATCTCCGAGTCGCAGATCTGGGACATCTCCGACCCCGTGAACCCCGAGATCATCTCGCGCATCCACAACCCCAGCATCAACATCCACCACTCCTCGGTCTTCTCATGGGACGGTGAGGTGCTCGTGCTCGGCGACGAGATGGGTGGAGCGTCCGCCGCGGCGGGCTGCCTCGACCGGGAGGCACCGTCAGGCGCGCTGTGGTTCTACGACGTCAGCGACCCAGAGGACCCGCAGCCGCAGAGCTACTACAAGATCCCCGAGCAGGTCGGCTCGGTCTTCTGCACCGCGCACCAGTTCAACGTCGTGCCACTGGAGAGCGACAAGCGGATCATGGTCACCGGTTGGTACAACGGCGGCGTCCACGTGCTCGACTTCACCGACCCGACCGACGTCCAGCGGATCGGGTACTACATGGCCCGGGACGAGCCGGGCCGTGCGTCCGCGTGGGCCGGGTACTGGTACAACGGCTACATCTACGCGAACAACTTCGACGAGGGGCTCGTCCCGCCGGTCCCGAACAGCCGCGGGTTCGACGTCTTCCGGATCGACCACCCCGATCTGGAGGACCACATCACGCACGCCCACCTGAACCCGTACACCCAGGAGCCACTGCCGAGCGCTCCCGACGACGAGCCAACCGACCCCGCGGCGGATCCGCAGGTTGAGGAGGATGTCGCCGCGGCGCCCGCCGAGGACCCGCTGCCGGCGACCGGTGGCTCATGGGCGTTCGTCCTGGCCGGACTGCTCGCCGTCGCCGCCGTCCTCGGCGTCCGACGGTTCGCCCGCGGCTGACCGGCCGACAGGTCAACCGCGCCGGGCCTCGATCCCGGCGAGGCGCTCCACGGCCTTGACGAGCGCGTGGTTGCCCTCCCCGCCGAGCCCGTCGGACTGCAGCACGC
>CAZADJ010000408.1:0-2028 GCA_964483845.1 uncultured Actinomycetota bacterium
GCACCTCCGGCGAGCCTCCTCGACGAGGAGCGGGAGATGCTCGACGCGGTGGCCGAGTCGATCGGCGACTGGCTGAGCCGGCGCGACGTCAGCCGCGAGCTGCGACGCCGCGAGGAGCAGCTGCGTCTCACCGTCTCGCAACTTCCCGGGCTCGTCTGGACGTTGGACGAGGACCTGCGGGTGACCTCCTGTCGGGGTGCTCCGCTGGTCGACCGCGGCATGATCGACGACATCGTCGGCATGAGTTTCGATGACGTGGTCAGCGGCGTCACGGGTGGGCGGCGAGCGTCGGTGCTGATCCACGAGGCTCTCGCCGGAGCGTCAGGGGAGTTCGAGATCCGTTGGGAGGATCGGTGGTGGCGCACGTGGTGCGAGCCGCTCCGTGACACCGACGAGGAGATCGTCGGCGTCGCCGGACTGTCGTTCGACATCACCGAGGAGCGCCGCAAGGACGCGGAGCTCGCCCAGAGCCTCGAACGGCTCCAGGGTCTGTTCGACAACGCTCTCGACGCGATCATGCTCGCCGACGACTCGGGGGCGTACGTCGACGTGAACCCCGCTGCCTGCGAGCTCACCGGCTACACACGCGACGAGCTGCTGGGCAAGCACGCGTGGGAGCTGGGCGACGTACCCGCGGCCGCGACGACCGCGATGTGGCGGCGGTTCCTGGAGGACGGCCAGATGGAGGGCGAGTTGCCGATCGTCCGAGCGGACGGCGCCGTCGTCCAGACCGAGTACCGTGCGGTGACCGACATCGCCCCGGGCGTCCACCTGTCGATGCTGCGGGACATCACCCGCCGGACGGAGTTGGAGGCGGAGCTCACCTACCGGGCGTTGCACGACTCCATCACCGACCTGCCGAACCGGACGTTGTTCGAGGATCGGCTCCAGCACGCGCTGACCCTCGCCGAGCGCGACCGCGCCCTGATCGGGGTCGCGTTGCTGGATCTCGACGAGTTCAAGGAGATCAACGACTCGCTCGGCCACGCGGCGGGCGACCAGGTTCTCGTCGAGGTCGGAGAGCGGATCGTCGAAGCGCTGCGCGACGGGGATACGGCCGCTCGGTTCGGCGGCGACGAGTTCGCCATCCTCATCGAGGGGCTCGTCGACCGGCAGGACGCCGTCCAGACCGTGGAGCGGGTGCTGGACGTGCTCGACGAGCCCTTCCGGATCGATGGGCGTGACGTATCGGTCACGATGTCGGCCGGGATGACCGTGGGCACGGTCGGAGCGGACGCAGCGTCGCTCGTGCGCGACGCGGACGCGGCGATGTGCGTCGCGAAGGCCCAGGGTAAGGACCGGTACCGGGTGTTCGAGCCGGCGATGCACGAGGCTGCGTCCCGGCGCCTGGAGCTGCGCACCGAGCTCGAGACGGCGATCACGGACGGGGGCCTCGAGCTCCGCTACCAGCCCATCGTCGACGTGGCGAGCGGTCGTCCGCACGGCGCCGAGGCGCTGCTGCGGTGGGAGCACCCCGAGCTGGGCCGTATCTCGCCGGCTGACTTCATCCCCGCAGCCGAGCACAGCGGCCTGATCGTCCCCCTCGGCTGGTGGGTCCTCGAGGAGGCGTGCCGGCAGCTCGACGCCTGGACGGACCGCTGGCCGCACCTGACCATGTGCGTGAACGCGTCCCCACGTCAGCTCCACGAGGAGGGTTTCGTGGAGGGGGTCGCCGAGCTCGTCGAGCGGTTCGAGTTCCCGGCCGACCGGCTGAGCCTCGAGCTGACCGAGAGCGCACTCATGGACGCGCAGACGGTCGCCCCGATCCTCGTCGCGCTCAAGGAGCGCGGGATCCGGGTGGCGGTGGACGACTTCGGCACCGGCTACTCGTCGTTCGCCTACCTCCGCCGGTTCGCCATCGACACCATCAAGATCGACCGCGAGTTCATCTCCGAGCTCGGTGAGGGGCCCGAGCAGGAGGGCATCGCGAAGGCGATCCTCCAGCTCGCCTCGACGCTGCACATGTCGGTGATCGCCGAGGGGGTGGAGACCGCGGAGCAGGCCGAGCTCCTGCGTGAGTGGGGATGC
>CAZADJ010000409.1:0-2019 GCA_964483845.1 uncultured Actinomycetota bacterium
TGCGGAGGTGGGTCATGGCCGACACGAACGGACCTGCCCGACGTCCGGCGTGGATCGATGACGAGCTGTTCCCCTTCCAGAGCCGTTTCGTCGACATCGACGGACACACCGTGCACTACGTCGACGAGGGATCAGGTCCCACGCTGCTGTTCCTGCACGGGAACCCGACCTGGTCGTTCGTGTACCGGGACGTGATCGACCGCTTGCGTGGCGAGTTCCGCTGCGTGGCCCTCGACTACCCCGGGTTCGGGCTGTCGACCGCTCGCCCTGGCTCCAGCTACCTCCCCGAGGAGCACGCCGAGGTCGTGACCGCGTTCGTCGACACACTCGAACTCGACGGGATCACGCTCGTGGCCCAGGACTGGGGTGGTCCGATCGGGCTGGCCACGGTGGAGCGGAGGCGGTCAGCCTTCGACGGTCTCGTGCTCGCCAACACGTGGGCCTGGCCGGTCGCCGGCGATCTCTGGTTCGAGGCGGCCTCCTACCTCATGGGCGGACCGCTCGGTCGAACGCTCATCAAGCGGTTCAACCTCCTGGTCAACGTCCTCGTCCCCGCTGGTCACCGCCTCCGCAAGCCGACAGGCGCCGAGATGGCCCACTACCGCGCTGCGCTCCCGACACCCAGCCGCCGAGAAGCAGCCGCGGTTCTGCCTCGGCGCATCACCGCGAGCCGAACGTTCCTCGCCGATGTCTCGACCGGTCTCGACCAGATCCGATCGGTTCCGACGCTCATCGTCTGGGGCGACGCGGACTTCGCCTTCCGAGCCAAGGATCGACAGCGCTTGGAGGAGATCTTCCACACCCACCAGACGGTCATCATCGAAGGCGCCGGCCACTTCGTCCAGTCGGACGTACCGGACCGATTCGCCGCAGCGATCAGCAACTGGCGGGCCGATCTCCAGCGCCGCGCACAGGCCGACAACCGACCGGCCGAGAACGGTGGAGGCCCGGCATGAAGACCGTGACCGGTCGGCGCCGCGTTCCTCTGCGGAGCCTGGGATACCCGTTCCTCGCCGGCCCTGGGACCACCTTGGAGATGAGAACGTGGTGCAGGCTGTGACCAGCACCGCTGGAACGGTCACCTTGGCTGAGGCTCGCGCGGCGTTGCGGGAGGTCGTCCCCAGCCTCACCGCACGGGTGCGGAGCATCTCCGACCCCGACGCCGCATCGATCGGCACCTGGGGGGTGGCGCAAGTTGCGGCTCACCTGTCCCATGTCTTCCGTTTCGACGCCGACGCCATCGCGGGAAGGCCGATCCCACTCGCCACCGTCAACACCGCAGGCATGGCCGAACTCAACGCGGGGATGCTGGCCGACGACGACGAGCGCGACCCGGCGGTGATCGCCGACCGGATCGACGCGCTGGCCAACGAGTTCGACGACGTCGCATCGCGCTCCACCGCAGACACGGTGAGATGGCTACAAGGGGTTCAGGTAGCGCCGTCTGTGGTGGCCTGTCACCTACTCGAGGAATGCCTGGTCCACGGCTACGACATCGCCAGAGCCATCGATCACCCGTTGCCGATCCACCGTCACCACGCCCTTCTGGCCATCGAGGGCGGTGTTCTACCGCTCATCGCCGCTCTGCCACCGACCGCCTTCGTGAACCACGAGCGGTCCGGTTCCTTCCGAGCTCGCATCGAACTGCGTCTGCGTGGCGGTGGACGCACCCTCTTCGCCTTCGATGACGGTTCGTTGACGCTCGACTCGGATGCCCGGGGTGAAGTCGACGCGCACATCTCTGCGGAGCCTGCTGCGCTCATGTTGACGTTCATCGGTCGTCGAGGACTGGTGAAGCCCCTTCTGACGGGGAAGCTCGCGGCCTGGGGCCGCCGGCCATGGGAACTGGCGCGCATGCTCGCCGTCTTGAGCCCGCCCTGACAACTCCGAGCGAGGCTCCGCGGCTGCTGCGGGCTCCACGGGGACCGCGTAGCAGACGAAGTATGTATTCCTTGACAGGGCCAGGCCCGCTCATGGACCGAGGGCGAGCAGGACACGACGTTCATCGAGCACGTCAAC
>CAZADJ010000410.1:0-2007 GCA_964483845.1 uncultured Actinomycetota bacterium
ACCGACCCGCTGCTGGCCGACTGGCTCCGCCGGACCCTGCCGCTGTGACGACGTCGAGCGCGTCGCCGTGCCGGATGAGCTGGTCGGCGCGTCCCCCCGGGAGTCAGGCCAGGAGCTCGGCGACGTCGACCGCCACCTGCGCGTGCTCGAGCGGGCGGACGCTCCCGCCGCGGTGGCGGGTGACCGAGCGGTACGTGGTCCCGGCCGGGTCGCGGTGGACGACGACCTCGCCGCCGACGAGGTCGACGACCCAGTAGTCGGGCACGCCGCCGGCTGCGTACAGCCCCACCTTCAGCCCGAGGTCCCGGTCGCGGCTCGTGCGCGCGACCTCGATCACCAGCGTCGCCGTTGTCGGGTGGCCGGCGCGGTACGTCCTCGGGGAGGGCGGAGCCACGAGCAGGTCCGGCTCCGGCTCGGAGAGGTCGCTCAGCGCGAACGGGTTGCCGACGCGGACCGTGCCCTCCTCGGCCGGGATGCCCTCGACGAGGATCCGGATGAGCCGCGAGCAGACCTCGGCGTGCGGCGGGCCCTCCTCGGCGGCGTAGACGATCTGGCCGTCGAGGAGCTCCACCTTCTCGTCCTCGAAGGCGCCCTGGCGACCCAGTGCCTCGTACTCCGTGCGGTACAGGGGTCGCCGTTCGAGGTCGTCGACGGTCGGGGTGGTTCCCATCCGGACATCATGCGGCGGGGGCGGAACGCCGGCAACCGAGCTCCCGCCGCGCGTGGAAGGGGGTCAGCCGGGCGCCGCGACGGCCGGCAGCCCGGTCTCGCGCAGCTCCGCGAGCCGCTCGAGCTCGAGGCGGGCTCCGATCTCCGTGAGGGTCGCCTCGGCCGCGTCGAGCAGCGGCGCGGCCTCGTCGGCACGGTCGTGCTCGAGCAGCCACCCGGCGAGCTCGAGCTGCGCGACCGCGTGCTCGAGCGGGAGGTCGGCCCGCTCGGCGACGGTCAGCGCCTTCCTGTAGCGCTCCTCGACCCGAGAGCCGTCCGTCGCCACAGCGATCCGCGCCTCGCTGACCACGACGCTCCACGCCGCGACCGGATCGGCCGGAGAGGCAAGGCGACGCGTGCGCTCCAGGAGCGTGTCGGCTGCCTCCCGGTCCTCGACCGCCAGCGCGCTCGCGACGGCGTGGTGCAGCCAACGTGCCGCGACGAAGGAGATCGTGCTCGAGACCGGGGTCACCGCCAACGCCTCGTCCACCGCGCTGCGGTGGTCCCCGGTGCGGTGGAGCAGCTCGATCCGCGAGAGCCGGAAGGCGAGTCGCTCCTGCGCATCGGGGAAGCCGGCCGCGAAGTGCTCGTCGATGATCCGGCGCGCCGCGTCGAGGTCGCCCCTCCTGAGCAGCATGAACGTCCGGAGGTAGGCGACGACCCCCTGCGCGAAACGCCCGGCTCGCTCCGCCACCTCGGTCGCCTCGTCCAGGTGCCGCTCCGCCTCCTGCAGTCGCCCCGTCCAGAACGCGACGACGGCGAGTTGGTTCAGCATGAAGGTCTCGTTCATGCGGTCACCCTCGCGCCGGGCACGGCGGAGCCCGCCCTCGGCCGCGGCGCGGCCCTCCTCCCACGCCCCCCGCGCCGTCAGGAGGACGATGAGGTTGTTCTCGGCGCGCCAGCCGACCCGGAAGGGCGCCTCCTCGCGCAGCGCGTAGGCCTGGCGCATCAGGCCGATGGCCTGCTCGACGTGACCCCGGTCGTGGAGGACGAGCGCGGCGGTGTCCAGCCCGTCGCAGAGCACGTCGAGCACCCGCTCGCGCTCCGCGATCTCGAGCGCCGCGCGGACGTGGGCCTCGGCGTCATCGAGTTGGCCGAGGAAGTACAGCTGGCGGGCGAGCTCGGCGCCGAGCCGCGCGTGCTCGACCGGCATCGTGTCCGGCTCCAGCTGATCGAGCGCCGCCTCGAGTCGCTCCACCGCGGTGTCGGGCCGGCCCTCGTCGATGTCGATCCGGGCGAGCGAGGCCTCGGCGAGCGCCTCCCGGGCGGTGTCGCCGCGTGCGGCGAAGGCCTCGGCCG
>CAZADJ010000411.1:0-1999 GCA_964483845.1 uncultured Actinomycetota bacterium
CCGCGCTCCTGTGTGTGGTCCCACAGCTGCCGTTCGAACCGCTCGCGGCCCCGATACAGACGTGACAGCACGGTGCTCTGTGATGCGCCGACCAGGTCGGCGACCTCCGCGATCGTGTAGCCCTCGATGTGCACCAGCACCACCGGTACGCGGTAGATCATCTGCAGCCGTGCCAGCACTGCGTCCAGGTCGTCGACCTCGAAACCCGGCAGCAGGTCCAGGCGCAGGCCGCCGGAGTGGGCCAGCGGATCCTCCGCCGTCAACGTCGCATACAACGGGTCGTCATCCAGGCCGTGCGACGACCGCTCTCCGGATCCTCGACCTTCCGCCCGCCAGTGGTCACGGCCAGAGTCGACCAGGATCTGCTTCAACCACGTCCGAAGCGTCTCGACGTCGTCCAGATCATCGTAGGTGCGATGCGCCTCCAACAGGCACCGCTGCACCAGGTCCTCCGCGGTGTCCGGATCGCCGACCAGACGCCGGGCCAACGAGTACAACCAGCCCAGATGGGGTCGGACCGCAGCACCGAACCGCGGCCGGTCCGTCGCGCACTTCGACCGCGCGTTCGCCGACCGGGTGGTCGTTGCGGAGCTCATCTGCAGCCTCTCTCATCGATCGGTGGGTAGCTGGGTGGGGTAGTTCTTGTTCGGTCGACTGAGCAACTCGCGGTACTGACGATGGCTCGATCCTTCCGAGCGTGTGGGCTCCTACAGCAGTTCGGCGATCGTGTCGGCGGCGCGTCGGGCGCCGTCGGTGTCGACCGGGCGGTAGTCGACGACGCGGCCGATCTCCTGGGTGATGGCTTGGGCGAGGTGGTCGGGGGTGGCGTCGTCGTAGTCCATGCGTCGGCCGGCCTGGTGGCGGCGGAGCCGGTGGTGGACGTGGTGGTTCTGTTCGAAGTGGTTGCGCAGCGGGATGTAGATGAACGGGGTCTGGCTGGCGGTCAGCTCCATGCATGTGGTCAGCCCGCCCTGGACGACGGCCAGGTCGCAGACGGCGAGATGCCGGTAGAGCTCGGGCACGTACCCGCGGACCTCGAGTCCGTCGTGATCCGGGAGGCGATCGGGGTCGATGCGCGGCCCGGCCACCACGATCATCCGCAGCGCCGGGACCTGCCGCTTGGCGGCGGGGAAGGCGTCGATCACCCGCCGCAGCAGGTCCGAGCCGACCCCTGAGCCACCGACGGTGACGATGCACACCTGCTCCTCGGGCCGGTAGCCGAGCTCGGCACGCACCTCGTCGCGGTCGCCGAGTGCGTTCGGATCGAACCCGGTGACGTAGCCGGGGAAGGTGTAGTGCTGTTCGGTCCACTCTCGGATCATGGGGAGGTCGGGACCGAACCGCTCGCCGACGATGTCCTCGGGATCCCCGACGAACAGGGCGGCGTCGCGGACGCGCGGGTAGCGGGCGATGTGCTCGATCATCTCGGCGTTGTAGTCGGCGGTGAGGAACCGCTCGTGGTCACCGCCCGACTCCATCGGCAGCCACCCGACGAAGTCGGTCGACCAGACGTAGGCGAACCGTTTCAGCTCGGGGTTCTCGTGGAGGTAGTAGTCGACGTCCCATGCCTCGTCACCGACGACGAGGTCGTAGTGCTGGTCGGTGACCACGTCGTGGAACACCATGAAGTCGGCGAGCAGGATCTCGTCCATGCGCCGCCACGCCTGGAAGCAGTGCAGATCGTGCTCGCCGGATTCGGACTCGATGTGGGCGGATTCGCTCGACAGATGGTGGCTGGCCGGATGGACCGTCTCGCCGGCCTCCTCCAGGACGGTGGTGACCGGATGCTGGGCGAGCCAGTCGATCTGCAGGTCGGGGTGGTGTGCCCGCAGCGCCTGTGCCGTGGCGAGGTCGCGGCGGACGTGGCCGAGCCCGATGGGGGAGGAGATCCACAGTGCCCGTCTGCCACGTGCCCGGCCGCGCGTCCACGTCAACGGCCGCGGTTCGAAGCCGGTCACCCGATCGACGAAGTCACGGATCAGCCGGTTCACCTGCACGG
>CAZADJ010000412.1:0-1991 GCA_964483845.1 uncultured Actinomycetota bacterium
GCCTACGCGATCCACGCCGGCCACCACCGCGACTACGACGAGTGGTTCCTCGACCGACATCGGCCCCGCCCCGGTGACGAGGTCGTCGACCTCGGCTGCGGCACCGGCGAGTTCACCGAACGCCTCGGCGAGCTGGTCGCGGAGGGCAACGTGATCGGGGTCGAGCCGGATCCGTCGATGCTGGAGACGGCTCGGGAACGCGTCGTGGCGGACAACGTCGAGTTCCGCGAAGGGCGGGCCCAGGACCTCGATCGGGTCTGCGCCCCGGCGTCGATCGACCTGGTGGTCAGCCGTGCGATGTTCCACTGGATCCCGCTCGACGACTACCGGCGGTCCTACGCGGCGATCCACACCGTGCTGCGACCGGGCGGGTGGTTCCACGCCGAGTCGGGCGGGACCGGCAACTGCTACCGGGTCCGGGAGGAGCTGGACACGGTGGCCGCGGAGCACGGTCTCGGCCCCGCAACGGTCTCCTTCCCGCACCCGGGGCGGGTCCTCGATCTGCTCGAGGACGCCGGCTTCGAGGTCCCACCGGGCGGGGTCCGCACGGTCGCGCAGCGGCGCCCCTTCGACCGGGACCAGCTGGTCGGTTTCCTGGAGACACAGGCGACGACCGCCTACCTCGCCGGTGCTCCCGACCACGTGCGCGAGGCGTTCATGGCCGACGCGGTCGACCGGGCGGACGAGCTCCGCCGCGACGACGGATCGTACGACCAGACGTTCGTGCGTCTCGAGGTGCTCTGCCGCCGCCCCGACTGACGGCGCCACGGGCCGTGGTGGCCCCGCTCGCCCACCTGTCCGAACGCGCTCACGACCGACCCCAGGACCCACGGCGCGGTGGAGGCGGGCCGGAGGTCGGCAGGACATCGTGGTGCCGCCCACGAAGGGATCGACGGAGAGCACCGCGATCGCTGATGGAGGTCCCCGTGCGTCGCCCCACCACGGCCGTGTTGGTGCTCGCATCCGCGGCGCTGCTCGCGATGGGGATGACGTTCCAGACGGCGTCGTCGCCGACGGTGTCCGCCGCGGAGTTCGGGGACACCGAGCCCGCCGTCGGCTTCACGAGCGACGACGTCGAGTGGGTGAGCTACGTCCCCGGCCACCAGGGGACCGCCGGTGGGATCCTCCACGAGGGCTACTACTACGTCACCGATCCGCGCGGCGTCTACATCTACGACGTCGCCGACCCGGAGTCGCCCGATCTGGTCGGCACGCTCATCGCCCCGCAGGGCTACATCAACGCGGCGGTCGCCATGGAGGAGCCCGACACCAACGGCGAGATCCTCCTCGTGAACGCCTACCACCCCGACGCGTTCGACCCCGAGGGTGAGGAACAGGTCGACGGTCACGCCGCCCCGTCGCTCGGTGCGACCCCGATGCATGGCACGCCGTCGGACGCGAGCCCGGCGCACGGCGCCCACCCGGGTGACGACTTCCACCCTCCGGCGCAGGGATGGCTCCTCGTCGTCGACGTCAGCGATCGGAGCGACCCCCACGTCATCGGCTCCCTCGACGTCCAGGCGCACACCTGGACCTGCGTCCTGGACTGCTCGTACGCGATCGGCCGTGAGGGCCACGTGGTCGACCTCACCGACCCGACGGACCCGCACGTCATCGCTGACTGGCGCGAGCACGTGGGCGGCGACGGCTACATGCATCACTTCACCGAGGTCGCACCGGGCCGGGTGATCGGCTCCGGTCAACCCTCCTTCTACCTCGACCTCACCGACCCGGAGAACCCGGCGGAGCTCACCCGCATCGAGTCGGACTTCCACAGCCTCGGCCACCACGGGTCGATCTGGCCGAACGGTGCGACCGATCCGCTGATGCTGATCGGAGCGGAGGTGGCCCCGGAGGGTCCGACGAACCTCGCCGGCAGCGACTGCGACGACGGGTCCACCTACGCGGTCGCGACCTACGACGCGACCGACGTGATCGCGGTCGACGAGCGCCAGTTCAACGACCGGGGCCGACGTGGACAGCAGCGCGGC
>CAZADJ010000413.1:0-1985 GCA_964483845.1 uncultured Actinomycetota bacterium
CCCGCCCCCGGAGCTCCCACCCAGCGGCCAGGTCCGACGCGCGACCTGGCCGCTCGGGGTGCAGCCGGGGATCAGCCCTCGTTGGTGAGCACGAGCTTTCCGAACAGCTCGCCCTCGAGCATCCGCGCGAACGCCTTCTCGCCGTCGGTCATCGCGAAGGTCTGGTCGACGAGCGGGCGCACACCGGTCGCGCGCAGGAAGCGGACGAGCGACGCGAGCTCGTCGCGGGTCCCCATCGTGGAGCCGACCACCTCGAGCTGCCGGTAGAAGAGGTGGTGCAGCTGGCCCGGCGGGTTCGGACCGGTGGTCGCACCGATCACCACCACCACTCCCCCGGTCTTCGTCGACTTGATCGAGTGCTCCCAGGTCGCCTCCCCGACGCTCTCGAGGGTGACGTCCACCCGCTCGGGCAGCCGCTCGCCGGTGGGGATCCCCTCGTGGGCGCCGAGCTCGACCGCCTCGGCGAGCTTGTCCTCGCTCCGGCTGGTGACGTAGACGCGCGCCCCGGCGGCCCGTCCGAGCAGGATCGCCGCGGTGGACACGCCGCCCCCGGCGCCCTGGATGAGCAGCCGGTCGCCGGGCTTGAGGTCCGCGCGGGTGAACAGCGCCCGGTACGCGGTGAGGTACGCGGTCGGGAGGCACGCGGCCTCCGCGAACGACAGCTCCTCCGGCTTGTCGACGAGGTTGCGCCGCGGGACCGCGACGAGGTCCGCGAAGGTGCCGTCGTAGCGCTCGGAGAGGATGGAGAAGTCCGACGCGAGCGTCTCGTCGACCCCGTCTGGGTCCGCGATCACGGCGTGGACGACGACCTCCCGGCCGTCCTCGGTCACGCCGGCGGCGTCGCACCCCAGCACGACCGGCAGCTGTTCCTCGCTGACACCCACACCCCGCAACGTCCACACGTCGTGGTGGTTCAGCGAGGCCGCCCGGACGCGCACGGTCGCCCACCCGGGCGGAGGATCGGGATCCGGGTGGTCGTCGACCAGGCGCAGGCCGGACAGCGGGTCGTCGCGGGAGAAGGAGGCTGCGGTGATGGCGAACATGGGGTTCCTCGTTTCCGCGCTGGGCGGACGCTCGTCGGTGTCGGATCGGTTCCGGATCAGAGGTGTCGGGTCACGCGGGTCGTCAGTGGGGGCAGGACGGCCCGTCCGGCTCGGGATGACGGTACCCGTCCACGAACGCCCGCAGCGCCGCCACGTTCACCTCGTCGAGCTCGAGGCGGTGCTGCCACGCGGTCGCGACCAGGGAGGATGTCAGGTCGGGGTTGGGCGCGACGAGGACGTGGGAGGGTGACCCGTCGACCAGGCTCTCGAGCTCGCCCCGCTGCGCGGTGGTGACGTCCCCCGGGTGGTACTGGATCACGACGCCGCCGGCCGCGAGCACAGCCAGCTGCCCTTCCGGGTCGACACGGCCCTCCGCGACCCCGCACCGGGGCGTGACGTCGGACTCCCCGGAGGTCGGCGCGACGTCGGCGCCGGCGGCCGGCTCGCCGCCGTCGGTGACGTCCGCCTCCGTCACGACCTGATCGCCGAGTACGAACCGTGACGCCGTCGGCGAGGTCGTCTGGCTGAACAGCCAGCCCGCTCCGAAGCCGAACACACCGAGTCCGACCGCGGCGACCAGCAGCCAGCGCAGCTGGCGTCCCAGTCGGCCCCAACGCCCCGGCGTCGCCTCGGCGGGCTCGGCGTCGCGCTGGTCGCGGGCGTCGAGGCGGCGCAGCGCCTCGGCCGGGTCCTCACGCTCTCGGTCGGTCATCCCGGCCATGGTGCCATCCGGAGCCCCACCGTCGGGGGGGCCGACCGGATCGATGTCGGCGCACCTCCCTACGCTCGTCGCAGCGACCGGTCGCCGATCGAGGAGGGAACGGCGCGATGAGGGAGGAACCGCCGACCCGGAGGCAGATCGACGGCGCGAGCGTCACCGTGGTGCGGGGCGACATCACGACCCAGGACGTGGACGCGGTGGTGAACGCCGCCAACACACGG
>CAZADJ010000414.1:0-1978 GCA_964483845.1 uncultured Actinomycetota bacterium
CGCCGTGGGGCCACCTCCACCTCGATGTGCGCTACCTGCTCCTCGCCGACCCCCATGCCCCGCTGGGCTCCGCTCCGGGCGAGAGCGACGACATCGCCTGGTGGCACGTCACCGAGGCCCTGGAAGTGATCGATGTGGGGCTGCGCACCGCGCTGCGCCCGCTGGGTACGTGCTGACCGGCGGGCCACCCCCGTGGCCGTGCCGGACCCCGCTGACCATCGCCTGCTACGGTCACGGCTAGTCATAGCCGGCCATCCTTCAACGTCCGTTCAGAGAGGCTCCGCCGTGGACCCCACCGCGCCTCGCCCGTCCCTCCGCCTCCTCGTCCCCGCCCTCGGCGTCGCCCTCGCACTCGGGGCGCTCATCGCCCTGGCCCTCCCGGCCACCGCCGACGGGCCTCGGGAGACCGTGATCGTCACCTTCGACGCGTCGGTGAGCGATCCTCGGCCCGCGGCCGAGGAGCTGGCCGAGCGCCACGACGGTGAGCTGCGCCACGTCTACACGGCCGCGCTGCGCGGCTTCGCCGCGGAGGTGCCGCGCGACGCGATCCGGGCGGTCGAACGCGACCGTCGGGTGGTGCGCGTCGAGCTCGACGAGGTGCACCACACGCTCGACCAGGAGCTGCCCACCGGGATCGACCGGGTCGAGACCGACCGCAACGGCAACGTCAGCACCGACGGCCTCAGCGGCGATGGGGATCTGCAGGCCGCCGACTACCACATCGCCGTCCTGGACACCGGGATCCAGGGTGACCACGAGGACCTCAACGTCGCGGGCGGGCGCAACTTCACCGGGCTGCTCACCGGCGCCTGGGACGACGACCACGGCCACGGCACCCACGTCGCCGGCACCATCGGCGCGGTCGACAACGACCGTGGCGTCGTCGGCGTCGGCCCCGGGGCCAGTCTGTGGGCGTTGAAGGTCTGCAACCTCGCTGGCAGCTGCCTCTCCAGCGACATCGTCGCCGGGATCGACTGGATGACCCAGCGCAAGAACTCCGGCGATATCGACTTCGCCGCCGCGAACTTCTCCATCTCGAGCAGCGATTCGGATAACGACTGCTCGAACCCGGCCAACGCGACCCACGAGGCGATCTGCGGCGCGGTCGACGCCGGGATCGTCTTCGTGCTCGCGGCCGGCAACGACGACCGCGAGAAGACCCCCTACCCCGTCGCCTTCTCGGTCTCGGCGATCGCCGACTTCGACGGCGAAGCCGGCGGCGCCGGCGAGCCGACCTGCCGCGACGACACCGACGACACGCTGGCGGACTTCTCCAACCACGGCGAGACGATCGATATCACCGCACCCGGCGTCTGCATCCGATCGACCTGGACCGGCAACGACTACCGCACCATCAGCGGCACCTCGATGGCGACCCCGCACGTCACCGGCGCGGTCGCGCTCTACCTCCTAGTGAACGGACTCGAGCCCGCGCAGGACGCAGGAGGCGTCGCCGCGATCGAGGACGCGATCGTCGACGCCGCCCACCCCCAGGGCACCGACAACCACGAGTGCTCCTACGACGACTCGCGGACCGGCGGCCCCCTGCTCTTCGTCAACCACGGCAACTTCGGCGGCGACGGCAGCTGCGGCGTCGCCGGGGAGGACGGCGGCGGAGACGGCGGTGACGAGAACGGCGACGAAGACGGGTTCCTGCTCGACGCCGAGGCCTACAAGGTCCGCGGGATCAACCACGTCGACCTCACCTGGACCGGCTCCGACCCCGACAACGACCAGGTGGACATCTACCGCGACGGCTCGCTGATCGCGACCACCACCGACGACGGCAGCTACACCGACGACACCGGCACCCGCGGCGGGCAGACCTTCACCTACCAGGTCTGCGACACCGGCACCGACAGCTGCTCGAACGAGGTCACCGTCGAGACCTGACCGGAGACCCACCGGATTTCGCGCGTCGGGACCCTGGTCCTACCTCCGCGCCACCGGCTCGACGTACGTTGATGCTGAGACGGTC
>CAZADJ010000415.1:0-1975 GCA_964483845.1 uncultured Actinomycetota bacterium
GGCACCCGCTGCCCCCACGTCGACGTCGGGCTCCAGCCGAGGATCGCCGGCGGCCGCAGGATCGTCGCCGGCAACCCGATCGCGAGCGCCGCCTGGATCTCACGCTCCGCCTCGGCCTTCGTCACCGCGTACGGCGATCCCTCGTCGGCGACCAGCGCGGCGTCCTCGTCGACGACGTCGCCGCGGTCGCGGTCGTACACCGCGGCGGTGGAGATGTGCACGAACGCCTCCACCTCCTCGTCGAGCGCAGCACGCGCGATCACGCGGGTCCCGTCACGGTTGACCCGGCGGACCGCCTCGAGGTCGTCACCCGCGGTCGCGGCGCAGTGAACGACGCCGTCCACGCCGTCCACGGCGTTCCGCGCGTCGTCGGGGTCGGTGAAGTCCCCCTCCACCTCGTCGACGCCCGGCCGGTCGAGGATCCCCGCCTCGCCCGGTCGGCGCACCAGGGCCCGGACGTGCGCACCGCGGTCCGCGAGGTGGGACGCGATGCGCCCACCCACGAACCCGTTCGCTCCGGTGACGAGCACGGTCGCGCCATCGATGTCCACGCCAGCCTCCTGGGGTCGCCGGATGTGGTCGCCGCACGAGCCTGCCACATCAGCGGCAGCTCCCGGACGCTGCTCCCGGTACCCGATCCGCCGGCGTCTTCATCGCACGACGGGCGCCGATCAGGCGCGCTCCAGCTGACGTCGCAGCCCTCGGGTGTGCAGGACGTCGTGCCAGATCAGACGACGGGCGGCCTTGCGTGCGCTCCACTCCTCGGGCCGCTCTGCCCCCGACCACCGAGCGGCCGTGACGCGCTCGTCACCGTCCGCGGCGAGGTCCGCCATGCGACGACCAACGGCGTCACGCGTCCACCGGAGGAAGTCCCTCACTCCGTCCGTGCTGTCCAGGTCGAAGGTCCACGCGGCGTAGAACAGCTCGACGATCCCCAGGTGGAGCAGCACCTCACGGACGCTGCGCGGCGCCCCATCGGGGTGATGGTCGAGGGCGTCGTCCTCGAGGTCGGCGAGCACGGCGAGGAGCTGCGCGCGGGCGGCGTCCGACCAGCGGCCCAGTTGCGCCCAGTCCCCCGGGGTGAGGGGGGCGCGGTCCGCGTCCAGGAGGACGTCGGTGTCCACCTCGGCCATCGCTCCCGGGGTCTCGACCTCGTCCACCACCCGCACGCCGAGGCCGTCGCCGCCCGGCAGCTCGTCCGCGGGCACCCCACGCTCCGCGAGCATCGCCACGAAGGACGTGACGGCGCCGGGCACCTTCTCGACGACCTCGTCCCGTGTCGGCGCCCGGACCGAGCAGCCGGGCAGGTCGACGACCCAGGCGAGGTACCCACCGTCGTCGATCCCGCGCTCGAGCACGACCCTGATCTCCATCGCGGCCCCTCCCCTTCGCCACTCCGCAGACGTCAGCGAGCGTGCCACGTCCTCGCGCTGTCCGACGCGCCCGACGGCCTGGTCGTCAGACCTCACCCGTCGACCCGGGGTCAGCGACCCGACGCCGAGAAGTGCATCCAGTCCTTCGCGCTCGTCCAGTCCCCGCCCCACGCCCAACCGATCCCGGCGAACGCCCGGGTGACGACGTCCCCGGCATGGATCATCCCGGGCCGGTCCCAGCCGCGGTCGAGGTAGGCGCTCGCCAGCTCGGGGACGACCACGTCGCCCCGCAGGTACGGGTTGTGGAACGGGTTGATGTCGACCGCGCGCCCGTGGGCGTGCTCGGACCACGTCGTACCGCTCACCGTGGACCGGCAGACGAAGCCCGTCGTGTTGTTGCCGTCACCCGTCGGCGGTGCGTCGAGCTCCTCAGCCGCGACGACCCGCATCTCCTCGATCGGGAAGCGCGCCTCGTGGAGCCGACCGAACACCTCGACCACGTCGTCCGCGACGTCGGCGTTCACGATCATCTCACCCGTGTGGTGGAGCCCGTCGAACCCCCAGAAGCTCATCGTGAGGTAGCGGAGCTCCGCGCGGCCGAC
>CAZADJ010000416.1:0-1961 GCA_964483845.1 uncultured Actinomycetota bacterium
CGCTCGCGTACGGGTCCTCGTGAGGGTGGAGCTTCTGGAGGCGGAGGTGGAGGTCCACGCCGCGCCCCGCCAGCGCGCGGCACCGGTACCGGTAGTAGCCGTAGCCGGCGAGGATGAGACCGGTGAGCACGACGACGATCCCGGGTGCCCGGGTGAGCACCGCGAGCCAGAACAGCACCGCGAACGTCGCGCTGACGACCGCGGCGGTGCGCAGCAGCCACAGCGGCAACCGGTAGATCGAGTTCTCGTAGTGTTCCGGGAAGCGCTCGGGCAGGTTCCACAGGGCGATGGAGCCGATGAAGTTCCCGAAGAGGATGATGAGCGCGAGGAACACCGTCAGCGTCACCACCGACGGGCTGACCGCTGCGAGCAGGAGCGGGGGCAGGCTGAGGGCCACGATCGACCAGTGGGGCACCTGGGTACGGGGGTGGAGCTCGGCGAACCGCGGGCTGATGACCCCGTCGCGGCTCGCACGCATGAGGGTCCGTGAGTACGAGGTGATGATCGCGTTCAGGGTCGTGAACGCGCCGAGGACCGCGGCGACGGCGATGGCCGCGCCGACGGGGCGGGGGAGGTACGAGGCGGCGGCCTGCGCGATCCCGCCCGGACCGAGCTCGGCGAGGCGGTCCCAGCGGTCCAGCCCGACGAACACGGCGACGAGCGCGAGCGACAGCGCGACGGCGATCGTCATGCCGATGATGAGCACCCGCGGGATGTTGCGGATCGGGTCCCGCAGCTCCTCCCCGAGCTCGACGATCATCGCGTAGCCCTGGAACGGGATGTAGAGCGCGACGACCGCGATCAGCGCCGGCCCAACCCCGCGGGGGAACATCGGCGTGTAGTTGCCGAGGTCGACCTGCCCGACTCCCGGCACGACGAAGGCGAGGATCGCGAGGATGATCGCCGCGACCATGGCCAGCTGGACCGTCGCGACGAGCGTGATGCCGAGCAGGCTCAGCGCCATGAACGCGATCAGGACGCCGGCCATGAGCACCACGACCGGGACGTCGACGAAGAAGCGGGTGAACTCCGCGAACCCGATCGCCGTGAACAGCAGCGTCGACCAGATCGCGGGGACGACGAGCCAGATGGAGATGAAGCCCCAGAACGGCCCGACGAGCCGCGACCCGTAGACGTACGTGCCGCCGGCGACGGGCATCGCCCCGCCGATCTGCAGGAGCGAGAGGACCGAGAAGACCATCGGGACCGCGGTGATCGCGAGCGCGACCACGATGCTCGGCCCCGCGGCCGCGATGAGCTCGCCCGGCAGGATGAAGACGCTGATGCCGATGACCGCACCGATGAGCAGCACCGCACCACCGAGCAGGCCGATCTCACGCTCGATGAGCCGGTACTGCGGTCCCGCCCCGTCCATCCCCATCCCGTGCCGTGCGATCCCCGGCGCAGCGTAGACCGGTCCGGACGCGCCCAGCTGCGGTGGCGCAGCTCGCCGCTACCGCGTCACGCGGAGCCGCGGCGGAGAGGACGTCACGCATCGGCGAGGTGCTCACGGAGCCAACGATCGATGCGATCGAGGTCCAGCTCTCCCCGCTCGAGCGAACCGACGATGAACGCGTACGCGTCGTCGTCCACCTCGAGGACGTGACCGTTCATCCGGAGGAACACGTCCGTCGCCGCGAAGGCCACCCGGTCGTTCCCGTCGACGAACGGGTGGTTGCCCACCAGGCTCTCGAACAGCGCCGCGGCCTCCTCGACCACATCGCGGTAGTAGCCCGTCTGCGGGCGGAACAGCGCCGACTCCAGGGCACCACCGTCGCGGAGCCCGGAGGCGCCTCCGAACTCCTCGATGACACGATCGTGGATCGTCAGCAGCTCCACGAGGGTGAGGTAGTCGGGCACCGCTACTCGGCCAGACGACGATACAGATCACGGTGGCGTTCGACCGAGGCCTGCAGGTGCGCGAGCATCTCCTCGCGCGGTCGTTCTCCGCGCTTGCGCTC
>CAZADJ010000417.1:0-1949 GCA_964483845.1 uncultured Actinomycetota bacterium
CTGCGCCCCCCGGCGCTCGACGCGATCATCAGCGTGTGCTCGACCGACGACCGCTACGCCGACGACGTCCACTACCACGGCGGCTGCGTGGTCGGCTCGGAGATGCTGCCCTGGGCCTCGACCATGCTCTACGCGGGTGCGCGACCCCCCGACCCGGCGGTCTGGGAGGACGGTTGGCGGGAGGCGTGGCTCGAGCGGCTCGACGTCACACCATTCGTGGAGGCCTGGCTCCGCCACCAGCGCCGCGACGACTACTGGAAGCACGGCTCGGTCGCCGAGGACCTCGACGCGATGGACTGCGCCGTCTACATGGTCGGCGGCTGGGATGACGCCTACCGGGACGCGGTCCTGCGCGTCCTGGCCGGGTACTCGGGCCCGAAGAAGGGCCTGATCGGACCGTGGGGTCACGTCTACCCCGACCAGGGGGCCCCGGGCGCGCCGATCGACTTCATCGCCGAGTCCGTGCGCTTCTGGGACCATTGGCTGAAGGGCGTCGACACCGGTCTCATGGACGAGCCGATGCTCCGGGTCTTCCTCCGGGAGACGGCGGAGGATCCGCCGGGCCCGACCGAGCGGGTCGGCACGTGGGCCGCCGAACCGTCGTGGCCGTCCTCAACGGTCACGGAGCGGCGCTGGCGGCTCGACGGCGACAACGTCCTCCGCACCGCGGGCGAGCCAGCTCCGGCCGACGGTGAGGGCGGGCACCGGATCCTCGGGGCTCAGACCACCGGGGTGGAGGCCGGGACGTACATGGGCTCAGGCCGCGTCGCGGACCTGCCCGGCGACCAACGCCGCGAGGACGGCCTCTCCCTGTGCTACACGTCCCGGCCGCTCGACGAGCCGATCACGGTCCTCGGACAGGGCGCGGTCGAGCTCGACCTGAGCGTCGACCAACCGCTGGCGCTGGTCGCCGTCCGTCTCTGCGAGGTGACACCGCGGGGTGCCTCGCGGCTCGTCGCCCGCGGCCTGCTCAACCTCACCCACCGCACCGGCCCCGAGGAACCGCAGCCGATGGTCCCCGACGAGCGGACGACGGTGACGGTCGCCCTGAGCGCCACCGGGCACACCTTCGGCACAGGGAGCCGGATCCGGGTGGCGGTCTCACCCACCTACTGGCCCTGGGCGTGGCCCTCGCCGATCCCGGTCACCCTGTCCCTGTTCCCCTCGGCTCGGAGCGCGCTGCGGCTGCCGACACGGGCACCGCGGGACGACGACCACGAACCCCCCGCGTTCCTGATCCAGGGCGGAACACGCACGGCGGAGCCGTCGGGCGACGGCCGCACCAACCTCACCCACGACCCGGTCACCCGCCGATCGGAGCTTCGCACCCGCTCCGACCGCGACGTGGTCGCGCTCCCCGACGGGCTCAAACTGGCCGAGTCACGACAGGACGTCTTCTCGATCGTGGAAGGCGACCCGCTGTCCGCCGCGGTCCGGTGCGAGCGGACCTCGGAGCTCATCCGTGGCGACTGGCACGTGCGCGTCGAGACCATCTCGACGATGACGTCCGACGCGGAGACGTTCGTCGTTGTCAACTCCCTCGACGCCTACGAGGGCACGACACGGGTCGCCGCCCGCCGCTGGCGGCACGAGATCCCCCGTGACCGCGTCTGAAGTCTGGCGATCCGTCCCGGGGACGGCGGAGCGCCGCGTACACCGTCGGCCAGCTGCTGATCGCCGCAGCCGTCGTCACGCGAGATCGAGCCATTCACCGCGGGCGTCGCCGGCGCCGACGAACCCCGACCCGGAGAGCTGCCAGCGGAAGGCCCACGGGTCGAGGAAGGTGAGCGCGGCCGGGCGGTCGACCTCGACGTCACCTCCGACGGCAGCCGCCCCCGGACGTCGGCGATCTCGTCCTCGTCGGCGACCACGCCGACGTGCAGGACGGTTCCGGGTGCCGGCCGACCCGGGAAGAGCGAGACGATGAGATCGTCGCGCCGTAGTCCGAT
>CAZADJ010000418.1:0-1948 GCA_964483845.1 uncultured Actinomycetota bacterium
CTACATCGTGTCCGCGGGGACGTAGGTCCCGAACTCGTCGCGGAGGACGTCGCACACCTCGCCGACGGTCGCCCGCCGGCGCAGCGCCTCCTTCATCGGCGGCAGCAGGTTGTCACCCGACACCGCGGCCTTCCGCACGGACTCGAGGGCGTCGTCGACGGCCGACCGGTCGCGCTCCTCCCGGATGCGCCGGGTGCGGCGGACCTGCCGCTCCACCGCCTCCTCGTCCGCCCGCTGCAGCTCGACGTCCTGCTCCTCGTCGACCGTGTAGCGGTTCACGCCGACGACGATCTCCTCCTCGTTCTCGACCGCACGGGCGAGCTCGTACGCGGCGTTCTCGATCTCGCGCTTCTGGAAGCCGGCCTCGATCGCGTCGACCGCGCCACCCATCTCGTCGATGCGCTCGATGTAGCCGGTCGCGATCCGCTCGACCTCGTCGGTCATGGACTCGATCGCGTACGACCCCGCGAGCGCGTCCACCGTCGCCGTGACGTCCGTCTCGTGCTGGAGGACCTGCTGGGTGCGCACGGCGAGGGTCGCCGCGTGCTCGCTCGGCAGCGCGAGCGCCTCGTCGTAGGAGTTGGTGTGCAGCGACTGGGTCCCGCCGAGCGTCGCCGCGAGCGCCTGGACGGCGACCCGGATCAGGTTCACGTGCGCCTGCTGCGCGGTGAGCTGGACGCCGGCCGTCTGTGTGTGGAAGCGCAGCTGCATCGACTTGGGATCCTGCGCCCCGAAGCGCTCGCGCATGATCCGGGCGTACATGCGCCGCGCGGCCCGGAACTTGGCCACCTCCTCGAGGATCTGCGTCCGGGACACGAAGAAGAAGCTCAGACGGGGCGCGAAGGTGTCCACGTCGAGGCCGGCGTCGACGGCGGCGTCGACGTAGGCGATCGCGTTCGCCAGCGTGAACGCGATCTCCTGGGCCGGTGTCGCCCCGGCCTCGCCGATGTGGTAGCCGGAGATCGAGATCGTGTTGAAGGTCGGGAGCTGCTCCGCGCAGTACGCGAACGTGTCGGAGACGAGCCGTAGCGACGGCTTCGGCGGGTAGATGTAGGTCCCGCGGGCGATGTACTCCTTCAGCACGTCGTTCTGGATCGTGCCCCGGAGCTCGCCCGGATCGACGCCCTGCTCCTCGCCGACCAGCTCGTAGAGGAGCAGCAGCAGCGCCGCGGGCGCGTTGATCGTCATCGAGGTCGAGACCTCGTCGAGTGGGATCCCGTCGAACAGCGCGTGCATGTCCTCGACGGTGTCGATCGCGACACCGACCTTGCCGACCTCGCCGGCGGCCTTCGGGTGGTCCGAGTCGAAACCCATCTGCGTCGGGAGGTCGAAGGCGACCGACAGCCCGGTCGTTCCCTGCTCGAGGAGGTAGTGGTAGCGGCGGTTGGTCTCCTCGGCGGTCCCGAACCCGGCGTACTGGCGGATGGTCCAGGGCCGGCCGCGGTACATGGTCGCGTACGGGCCCCGTGTGTACGGGTACGCGCCGGGCTCGCCGAGGTCCTCGTCGGGGTCCAGGTCCTCGACGTGACCCGGGCCGTAGACCGTCGGGACCTCGAAGCCGCTGACCGCCTGCCGTGGATCGGGTTCGCTCATGGTGGTCAGGGTAATGCCGCCGAGGCGCCCTCCCGGAACCGACGACGGGGGGCCGGCCCGGTCAGCCGAACAGCGCCGCGAGGAGCCCGGCGATCAGCAGGCCGATCAGCAGCGTCACCACCACCACACCGGCGACGAGGAACACCGCACCGATCGCGACCGCGCCGACGGCGTGGCCGGTCGAGAACCCGTGGTTCTCTCGCGTGGCTATCACGCCGAGCACGAGCACCCAGACGGACAGGGCGAAGCTGATCAACGACCCCAGCACGGCCCCACCGGTCGCCGCGACGTCGAGCAGACCCCCGACGACGCCGAACGCCATCGGGAAGTAGGCGATCCCGAAGCCGGCGAACTG
>CAZADJ010000419.1:0-1945 GCA_964483845.1 uncultured Actinomycetota bacterium
GTACGGCTCGTCCTCGAAGATCGCGACCTGCTGCAGCGCGCCGCGCTCGAACAGCTCGATGAACGGGTCGCCGGAGATCTGGTTCGCGAAGCGGGTGCAGCGCGCACAGAGCACGCAGCGCTCGCGGTCGAGCAGCACGTTCGGGGAGACCGCGACCGGCTTCTCGTAGCGGCGCTTCATCTCGACGAACCGCGACTGACCCGGGCCGTGGGCCAGCGCCTGGTCCTGCAGCGGACACTCGCCTCCCTTGTCGCACATCGGGCAGTCGAGCGGGTGGTTGATGAGGAGGAACTCGAGCTGCGCCTCCTGCGCGTCCTTGGCCACCTCGGAGGTGAGGTGGGTGGAGACGACCATCTCGTCCATGCACTCGGTGGTACACGAGGTCATCGGCTTCGCCTGGCCCTCGACCTCGACGATGCACTGGCGGCAGGCGCCGGCGGGGTCGAGCAGCGGGTGATCGCAGAAGCGCGGGATGACGATGCCGAGCCGCTCCGCGGCCCGGATCACCAGCGTGCCCTTCTCGACGGTGATCTCCCGCCCGTCGATGGTGAGCGTGACCGTCTCGCCGTCCCCCCCGCTCATGCGGTCCCCGCCTCGGACGTCTCGCGGTACAGCGGCAGGCCGGGGCCGCGGGGGGCGCCGATGCGCCCGTCGTCGTCGACGGCGTGGGCCAGCAGGGTCGGGCGGTCCGCCGGCGGGGTCGCGCCGAGGGGGCAGCGGGCCTCCTCGACGTGGTCGACCCACTCGTCGCGGAAGTGGCGGATCGCGGTCAGTGGCGGCTGGGCCGCGCCGTCACCGAAGGCGCAGAAGCTGCGCCCGAAGATCTGGTTGCACACGTCCTCGACGATCCCCACGTCGGCCATCCGGCCGCGTCCGGACTCGATGCGGTGCAGGATCTGCGACAGCCAGTAGGTGCCCTCCCGGCAGGGGGTGCACTTGCCGCAGGACTCGTGCTCGTAGAACTGGGTCCAGTTCAGCGCTGCGTCGACCGTGCAGGTGCGGTCGGTGAACACCATCAGCGCGGCGGTGCCGAGCAGCGAGCCGGCCTCCTGGACGCTCTCGAAGCACAGCTGTGTCCCGTCCATCGCGTCTCCGGGCAGCATCGGGGTGGACGAGCCGCCCGGCACCCAGAACTTCACCGGCCGGTCCTCGATCATCCCGCCGCAGAGGTCGTCGACGATCGCGCGGATCGGCGTGTCCATCGACACCTCGAAGTTCCCCGGGCGTCGCACCTCGCCCGAGACGCAGACGAGCTTCGGGCCCGGGGACTTCTCCGTCCCCATCGACCGGTACCACTCGGAGCCGTTCTCGAGGATGTGCGGGACGTTGCAGATGGTCTCGACGTTGTTCACCGTCGTCGGCGCCGCGTACAGGCCGCGCTGGGCGGGGAACGGGGGGCGCAGCCGTGGCTGGCCGCGGCGGCCCTCCAGCGAGTCGAGCAGCGCGGTCTCCTCACCACACTCGTAGGCGCCGGCACCGCGGTGCATCGTGATGTGGAGGCGGCGGCCGGTGCCGAAGATGCCCTCCCCGAGGTACCCGGCCTCGTAGGCCTCGCCGATCGCGTTGGCGAGGCGACGGGCGGGGAACTCGTACTCGCCGCGGATGTAGACGAAGGCGTGCTCGCTGCGCAGCGCCAGCGACATGCAGATCAGCCCCTCGACGAGCTGGTGGGGGTCACGCTCGAGGAGCCAACGGTCCTTGTACGTGCCGGGTTCCGACTCGTCGGCGTTGCACACCGCGTAGGACGGCTGCGTCGGCTCCTTCGGCATGAAGCTCCACTTCACGCCGGTCGGGAAGCCCGCCCCGCCCCGGCCGCGCAGCCCCGCCTCCTTCACCGTCTCGATGATGTCGTCGGGGTTCATCCCGAGCGCGGTGCGCGCCGCCGTGTAGCCGCCGGTGCGCTCGTAGCCGTCGAGCGTCCAGGCGTCGTCCTGGTCGAAGCGCT
>CAZADJ010000420.1:0-1942 GCA_964483845.1 uncultured Actinomycetota bacterium
TGACGATCGCGACGCGGTCGCCGAACGTGTCGATCGCCCAGTCGATGACGTCCTCGGGCTCGCGGTCGTCGAGCTCGACGGCGATCTCGCCGATCTCGAGGTCGTCGAAGACGACGCGGTCGATGGTCGCGGTGCTCATGTGTGGTCCTGGGTGTTGGGTGTGGACAGGTCGTCGGGCGTCAGCCGCCGGCGAGCGCCGGCAGGATGAGCAGCTCGTCGCCGGGCTCGAGGCTCGCGTCGAGGCCACCGAGCGAGCGGATGTCGTCCTCGCCGACGTAGAGGTTGTAGATCGGGTTCACGGTGTCCGGCGCGCTGAGCAGCTCGTCGACGAGCTTCGGATGCTCGCCGGCGAG
Source organism: uncultured Actinomycetota bacterium (assembly GCA_964483845.1). GTDB lineage: Bacteria > Actinomycetota > Nitriliruptoria > Nitriliruptorales > JAHWKO01 > CAZADJ01. Next base: position 354 of record CAZADJ010000420.1, read on the forward strand.
CGCGTCGAGCGCCTCGGCGACGGTGGTCGCGGCGACGGGGATCTCGTCGGCGCCGTCGGACAGCTCCAGGAGCGTGCCTGGCACACGCACGACCGGCCGGTCGCCCGCATCCTCGTCCTCGGACACCTCGTCGAAGGCGACCGCCCGGAGCGTGTCGTCGTCGTGGGCGTCGCAGAACTCGCGGAACCCGTACGTGTCGCCGTCGCCGTTGCGCGACGACTTCTCATCGAGCCACGCGCCGACGAGGCGGACGAGCACCTCGGTGATCTGCTCGCGGGGTACACGGCGCAGCAGCGGCGCGCCGATCGCGGCCTCCGCCCCGAGCCCGCCGCGCAGGGTGACGTCGTAGGCCTCGACCCGCTCGCCCGAGTCGGGCAGCTTCGTGGTCGTGCCCTGCAGGCCGATGTCGCCGACCCAGTGGTGCGCGCACGAGTGCGGGCAGCCGTCCATGAAGACCTTCAGCTCCTCGACGCCCTCGCCGAAGCGGCCCTCGAGCTCCTCGAGGATCACCTCGAGCTGGCCCTTGGTCTCGGCGACCGAGTAGTTGCAGAACTTGTGGCTGGTGCAAGCGATCGAGTTGCCGAAGACCTTGTTGCGGGCGAGCGGGAAGCCGACCTCGCGCAGCCCCTCGACGAGCCGGCCGAGCCGAGCGAGGCTGACGTTGCCGACGATGAAGTCCTGCTGACGGGTGAGACGGATGTCGGCGGGGCGCTCCTGGCCGGCACCGACCTCTTCGACGAGGTCGCCGACGGCGATCATCTGCTCGCCGGTCATCCAGCCCATCGGTACGGAGATCCCCGCGTAGACGTAGCCGTCCTGACGCTGCTGGTGGACGCCGAGGTGGTCGTAGTCGCGCGGCGGGTCCGCCGCGTCGAGGTCGTCGAGTCGGCGCCCGAGGCGCTCCTCGGTGAGCCGGCGCACCCCGTCGGGGCCGTGGTCGTCCATCATGAACTTGATGCGCGCCTTCGCGCGCGAGACCCGGTACTTCGGGTCCGACTGCCACACGTCGGTGATCGCGGCGAGCACCTCGATCGCGTCGTCCACCGGGACGAACACACCGAGATCCTGCGCGATCCGCGGGGTGTTCGACAGCCCGCCGCCGACGCGCACCGCGAAGCCCTCACGGTCGTCCTGGACCACCCCGACGAGGCCGATGTCGTGGATCTCCGGGGCGGAGCACTGTCCGGGACACGCGACGAGCGTGAACTTGTGCTTGCGCGGCAGGTTCGAGTAGTCCCGGTTGCCGTAGAAGTGGTCGGCGACCGCCTCGATCACCGGGCGCACGTCGAACAGCTCGTCGCGGGCGATCCCGGCGACCGGGCAGCCGGTGACGTTGCGGACGGTGTCGCCCTCCCCGCCGACGGTGGTCAGCCCGGTGGCACGCACCGCGTCGATCACCGCGGGCAGCTGGTCGAGGCGCACGTAGTGGAGCTGCAGGCCCTGCCGGGTCGTCAGCTCGCCGTAGTCGCGGCCGAACTCCTGGCTGATCTCGCCCACGCCACGCAGCTGCGCCGGGGTCAGCAGCCCACCGGGGACCTTGATGCGCACCATGAAGGTGCCGAGCTTCGGCTTGTCGTGGGTCAGCCCCC
>CAZADJ010000421.1:0-1929 GCA_964483845.1 uncultured Actinomycetota bacterium
ATCGGGCCTCGCCGGACGGGGCTCCGACGTGCGTGAAGTAGTAGAGGTGGCGGAGCATCGGCCTCCCGGCGCAGCGGGCGCGTCGAGCCCGTCGTGCCCCGACGCTGCGAGCCAGGGGAGCGAGCGGGTGCGACGGCTACAAGGATTGTTCGGCCCGCCCGTTCGGGACTTCGACCCCAACCGGCACCTCGAGGACGGGTTCCACAACGGGATGATCGCTCCCGGGGAGGAGACGGTCTGGGGGTGAGCTCGACCGAGACGGCTCGCGGAGCGACGTCGGCTCAGCCCCCCGCTCCGCCGGTGCGCGCGCGCAGGAGCGCGCTGACCTCCTCGTGGGCGTCTCCCGGCGAGCTCCCCGTCGGGAGCTCGTCGAGAAGGGAGGCCACCTCCCCGAGGAGGCGTCCGGTCTCCCGCCCTAACCCCTCTCCGAGCCCTCCGTCGAGCCCCAGAAGGGCGACGGCCGTCAGCAGCTCGGACGCGAGCAGCTCCTCGACGATGCCCATCGCCTCCTCGACCATGATCAGAGCCACGGGCAGGTTCGTGCTGTGGTCCTCGACCCCGAGGTCGAGCGTCGGGACGTCCAGCGTCACCGGCTGGGCGAGCTGACGGAGGCGCGTGTAGCGACCGGCGCCCGGGTAGCGCAGGGCGAGGCCGACGAGGGAGGGCGGCGGACCCGCTCCCGGGCCCGGCGGCCCCGTCGCCCCTCCGCCCGGAGGTCCTGCGGTCGGGGTCCCGAGCATCGTGACCGCGCGGTCCCAGGAGTGCCCCATCCGGCGGACGGCCAGCAGGCCGACGTGGCCGAGCGCGACCCGCAGCCCCTCGGCGGACAGCGCGACGTCCACCGGGTGGAAGTTCCCGTTCGAGATGAGCCGCCTCGACGCGACGTCGACCAGCGGGTTGTCGGAGGCGGCGTTCAGCTCGTCGGCCAGCCGGTCGGCCAGCTCCGCGACGACGTTCCGGCACGCCCCGTGCACCTGTGGGACGACCCGGAAGCTGAGGGGGTCCTGGACCGAGAGGGTCGCGGTCGAGCCGGTTCGGACGCTGCCGTCGAGCGCCCGACGGATGTGCTCCGACGCGGTGCGCTGACCGGGGCTGTGTCTCGCTCCGGCAACGGACGGATCGACCACGGAGGGGTTGGCGGCCATCGCCTCCATGGTGGTCGCCGCGACGAGGTCCGACGTCGCGAGCAGATCGCGCAACCTCGGGACGAGGAGTGCGCCGTGTCCGATCGACACCGCGTTCGCGGAGATCACGGCCAGCGCGTCCTTGGGCTCCATCGACACCGGCTCGAGACCCGACGCCGCCAGCGCCTCCGCCGCGGTCATGCGCTCGCCGTCCACCTCTACGCCTCCCCGGCCGAGGAGCGCCCGTCCGACCGATGCCAGTTGGGCCAGGTCACCCGCACCGACCGACGCGATGGCGGGCATCACCGGGTGGATACCGTGGTTGAGCAGACCCGTCAGCAGCTCCACGACCGGGAGGGACACCCCGGCCCCGCCACGGACGAAGCCGTTGAGGCGGACCGCCATCGCCGCTCGCACCCGCTCGGGCGGCAGGAGCGCGCCGTACCCGCCGACATGCATCTCCACCAGGATCGGCTGGAGTTCCCGGAGGGCGTCCGGTGGGAGCGCTTCGTCGCGTGCGTGACCCACCCCGGTGGTCACGCCGTAGATCGCCTCGCCCCGGCCGATGGCCTCGTCCACCACCGCCCGGCTGGCGGTGATCCGCGCCACCGCCTCGCCGGTGAGGCTGACGCGCGCCCCGGCGGCCACGGCGGCGACGTCCTCGAGGGGGAGCGGTGACGCGGCGATGCGCACGTCCCTCGTTCCCATGGCTCGCCGCCTCCGGGGGACGCGCGGTTCGTCCCGGCTCGGGGCGGCACGGTAGTCGCCGATCGCCGCCCTGGGCGGATCCGTACAACCGCCGCGG
>CAZADJ010000422.1:0-1923 GCA_964483845.1 uncultured Actinomycetota bacterium
CTGTTCACGTCTGGACCGCGATCGTCGCGGGTATCGTCGCCGCCGTTGCGTTGCGCATCTCCAGGCGGCACCCCACCCGGGTCCTCGCCGCGCTGCTGCGCATCACCGTCGGCGTCGCCGCCGTGACGTCGGTGTCCGCGGCTCTCGAGGTGGTCGGGGCCTACCCGACGTTGCGTCGCTACCACGACCTGATCGACACCGTCGCCGAGCCGGCGGGTTGGCTCCTGCTCGGCACGCTCCTGGCAGTCGCCGCTGCAGGCCTTCGAACAGCACGCCTCGGATCGCGCCGTATCCGCAGCTAGCAGACCCAGATCGGTGAGACCCTGCGTCATCTCTTGTCCTCGACGTCCGCATACCCTGACAGACTGGAGCAGTGCATGGTCGAGCTCACACACGTCGCTCTCCTCGTCCCCGAGCTCCGTGAGGCCGAGGATCACTACCGCACGATCTTCGCGGCTGACCTCATCGGCCGGGAGAGCCTCCGCCAGGACGGGCGGTGGTACTCGGTTCCACCAGGACTTGGTTGGGCCGACATCGACGCAGCCGACGTCGAGATCCACTGGGTCGGGCTGCGCCGCGACGGCCTCATCGTGGCGCTGCTGCGAGGCGAGCCCGAAGCGCAGCGGACGCTCTACGCCATCGGACTCCATGTGCAACCGAACGAGGTCGCCGAGATGCACGAACGGTTGCCCGAGACGGTGACGGTCGAGGTCCACACGGACACCGCGCTCACGTTCCTCGATCAGTACGGCTTCCGCTGGCAATGCTCCCGAAGCGAGTTCAAGACCGCAGGGGACGCCCGGGGCGACTGGCTCGACATGGGAACCTCGACTGGCGACTTCGCTTCTGGTCAGGGTTGAGGCGAGGATCTGCTGCGGTGCCGAAGCCAGCGGACACCGAGCACCACACCGGATAGGACAAGTATCGCGGCGGTCGGGGGAAACGCGACCAGCTTCGTGCGGGTGTCACCGATGCCACCGCAGTGTGGTGGCTCCCACGTCGGGGAAGGCCCCTATCGCGGCGGCGCACAGTGCGTTCTAGCAGATGGGGTGCACGGCTCGGCCGGCGTGGTCGACACCTCCCGGGTTCCGGCGTTGTGCGCTGCCTCGACCTCGGCCTTCCCGCCCGAAGCCACGGATGCGTGCGCTCGGATTCGGTCCCTCCCGGTGTCCACCCCGTAGCTTGAGGGGCGTCCGGTACGCGGTCGTCGCGCTAATCGAGAAACAGACAGAACGGATGACCCGCAGGGTCCAGGAGAACGCGGACATCGTCCTGCGGTTGGAACTCGGCGAGGCTCGCGCCGGCTGCGATCGCATGGTTGACCGCGTGAGAAAGGTCGTCTACCCACAGATCGAGGTGGAGCATCTTCGTAGGGTGACCCTCCTGCTCGGGCCAGACCGGAGGCTCGTACCAGGGCTCCGATTGGAACGACAAACCTGTGCCACCATCGGGGTTGCGCATCAGCACCCAGTTGTCCTCTCGATAGGTGACCTCCCAACCCAGGAGTCGGCTGTAGAAGTCCGCCAAGACGTCCGCGTCACGGCAGTCCAGCACGACCGTCGCCAGGTCGATACGAGGTGCGTCCATGTCGCCCCCCGGAGACTGGCCGTCGTGAGACCCCTTCGCACCAGTCTAGTGCCGTGTCATGCAACGTTGTCCAGGTGATCGGGTGTCACCGCCGCCGGCATCTGCGCGAGCTCGAAGATCGCCGATGAAGTAGCGAGCCTCGTGCCTGGCTGCCCGCCGGAGGGCGCCGGCTCGATCATGCCGAGGTAGCTACCCAGGTGCGCGGTGCCGGTGGACTTGATGCCGGTGTCTTCGAACGCCTTGATACCGGGAGTGCTCTAGGCGCGCGACAACCACGAATATGCGCGACAGCGCTGCTCGGCCAGCCCGCGCATAACGGGCTCGGGCTGCTGCTTG
>CAZADJ010000423.1:0-1910 GCA_964483845.1 uncultured Actinomycetota bacterium
CTGCTCCTCGGCGGTGGCGCGTTGGGCGTCGGCGCGGTCGCGTTGGTTGAGGGCGTAGACGGCGAGTCCGGCGGCGACGAGTGCGCCGACGGCGAGGACGGCGACGACGGCGCGCAGGCGGGTGACGGCACGGCGTTCGAGCCTGCGTTCGTGTTCGCGGCGGGCGGTTTCGGCGTCGTCGGCGGCCTGTTTGTTGCGTCGGCTGGCTTCGAGGAAGCGTGTCTCGTCGTCGGAGAGCACGACGGTCGAGTTCTCGAGGGCACGGTCGGTGGGTTCGACGCGTTCGGGGGGGAGCAGGTAGGCGTCGTCCTCGCCCGAGTCGCGCCACTCGGCGACCGCGACCTGGAGGCGGCGGTGGTGGCGGACGTCGTCGCGGGCGTCGTCGACCCACCGTCGGAGCCGGTCCCAGTGGCGTAGCAGCGCTTCGTGGGCGATCTCGACGGTGGGTTCGCGGGTGGCGGCGTCGCGGTCGAAGGTGAGCAGCCGGTGGGCGCCGAACGCGTCGAGGACCTCCTCGGCCTCCTTCTCCAGGCCGGGGAGCGCGGTCAGCTCGGTGCGGGGCACGCGGCGGCGGGTGTCCTCGGTTCCTTCCCCGAGGGTGACGAGGCGCAGGAAGACCTGCGGTGCGACCTGCCTGGCCGGCCCGGAGAGCTCGTCGTGGACCTCCTCCGCGCGGCGGGCGAGCGCACCGGCCACCCCGCCCGAGGCGCGGTAGGCGGCGATGGTGAGGCGGGCGCCGTCGCGGCGCCGGACCAGCTCGGTGAGTGCGTATTGGAGCAGCGGCAGGGCTCCGGGCTGGTCCTCGACGTCGCCGACGATCTCCGCGACGAGGCCGGGTTCGAGGTTCAGACCGACGTTGCGTGCGGGCCGGACGATGGCGCGTTCGAGGCTGTCGGGTGACGGTGCGCTCACCGGGACGAGCGACCCGCGCAGGCGCGCGCCGAACGCGGGGTGGTCCAGCGGCCGGTCGAGGAAGTCCGCGCGCAGGGTGAGCACGACGCGGACGCGGCTGCGTTCGTCGTCGGTGAGTGCGGTGAGCGCGTCGAGGAACCCTCGGCGCACGTCGGGGTCCTCGACCAGCGCCCACAGCTCCTCGAACTGGTCGATGACGAGGACGAGCTCGCTGTCGTCGGCGGGCAGGAGACGCTTGATCACCCGGGCCGGGCCCCGCGGGTCGTCGCGGAGCTCGCCGAGCAGGCCGCCGGGGTCCTCGACCGCGACGCGCAGCAGCGCGTTCTCGAGCTCCTCGAAGGGGTGGGTGCCGGGGAACATGTCGGCGACGAGCCAGTCACGGGAGCCGGGTACGGCCCCGGCACGCAGCGCCGGGACGAGCCCGGCGCGCACCACGCTGGACTTGCCGCTGCCGCTGGGTCCGACCACGGCGACCAGCCGCCGGGAGGCGACCGCCCCGACGAGCTCGTCGACGAGGTCCTCGCGGCCGTGGAAGTCGGCGGCGTCAGCCTCGCGGAACGCCCGCAGACCCTTGTAGGGGTCGCGGACCACCGCGGTCGGGCGCGGTCCGGTGCGCACGTCGGCCGGCACCTGCGTGCCGAACGCGTCACGCAGCGCCGCCACGAACCCGTCGACGTCGGGGCGGTCGTCCGGGCGGTCGGCGGTGGCCGCAGCGATCACCTCAGCGACCTCCGAGCCGAGCCCCCCACGTCGCTCCGTGACCGGCGGCAGCTCCCGCCCCGGGGGCGGTGCGCCGGTGAGCAGCTCGAAGACCAACACCCCCAACGCGTACACGTCCACCGCCGGGTCCGGCGGCTGGCCGCGCAGCTCCTCGGGCGCCACGTACACCGACGCCGCCGCCTCGCTGTCAACCAGCCGTGGCGCGACGCGCAGGTCACCGACGTAGGCGTTGCCGTCCTCGTCGAGCAGCACGTTGCCCGGCTTGACGTCGCCGTGGA
>CAZADJ010000424.1:0-1910 GCA_964483845.1 uncultured Actinomycetota bacterium
CGTCCCGACGGGTCGCGGTGGCGTGCCCGGTCAGCCGCTCGCCGCGGACGAGCAGCTCCACCGGTCCGCCGTCCCCGGTGAGGTTCTTCCACCAGATCTTGCGGTCAGGCCATCCGACGGCCACCGTGATCCGGTGGCCTTTGTCGCGGTAGAAGACCGGGATGGTGTACTGCTGGCCGCTGCGGCGGCCGGTGTAGGTCAGCAGCGCCACGCGTCGGCTCGCCAGCGGATGCAACGGTGAGCGCAGCAGCGCCTTCAGCCCGACGTTGACGGTGCGGTTCAGGAACCGGAACGGTGCACGGCTGGCCATGGACCCGCCCGATGCGGCGATGTACCTCGGGCATCCATCCTAGCCACGGGCGTGACGACCGGCTCCGGGGCTCGCACGCACAGCGGGCACGCCGATGACCTCCACGGTGCTCCCCGCGGCGCCCGCGTCACGGCCTGGCCGGCGTCTCCCCCTCCCGTGACGTCGGGCGACGCATCTGCTCGAGGTACGGGGACGGTGCCTCGCGGTCAGCCACGATGGTGACCGTGCGGATCCCGCGGGTGATCGCGACGTGGAACACGCGCCGTTCCTCCTCCAGCTGCTCGCGGCCCGTGGACAGCCGGTGCGGCATCAAGCCCCGGTCCGCGGCGAACACGACGACGTGGTCGAACTCGAGGCCCTTGGTGGAGTGGACGGTCGCGAGCTGGACCCGCCCGGAACCTCGGTCGTCGCCGTCTCCGAGCGTGGCGGCCAGCCACCCTCCGAAGGTGGCTGCGTCGGGGTGGAGCGCGGCGACCTGCGTGAGCGCGTTGAGGTCGTCGATGTGGGACGCGGCCCGCTTGTGGTCGGGCGCGGACCGGTCGAGCTGCTGGGCCGACTCGTCCAGGCCGCCGACGTCGCGGATCGCGCCGAGCGCCGCGCCGGTCGATGTCCGGGCCGCCCGCGCGACCACGTCGAGGTCGTCCGCCAGCCCGCGCAGCTCCTTGCCCTCCCACACCTCGAGCTGGTCGAACGCGACCCTGGTCAGCTGCCGGCGCGACCACGGGCCGCGCGCGGCCAGGCTGCTCAGCGTCGGGCCGCGGAGCTTGCGCGGTGAGCGGCGCGCGACCTCGGCGAGGTCCCGTCCGGCGCGCTGGCCGTCGGGGGCGGCGGCCAGACGCAGCCACGCCAGCGCCACCCGGACGCCGGTACGCCGCAACACCTCCTGGGTGACCGGGGTGGTGGAGGCGATGTCCGCCTCCGCCATCGCGAGCTGGACGGGCAGCAGCATCGCGTTCACGCGACAGAGCACCGCGACTCGGTCCGGTTCGACACCGTCGTCGAGGAGGCCGCGGACGCGGTCGACGGTGGTCGCCGCCTGCTGGTCGTTGTCGACCGTCCGCACCTGGAGGTCGTCCGGATCGTGGTCGTCGCGGCCGGCGCGGATCGTCTTGGGCACCCGCAGCCGGTTGTGGGTCAGCAGCGTGGCGGCCGCTTCGACGACCGGCGGCGGGCTGCGGTAGTTGACCTCGAGTGCGTGCGGGGTGGCGTGGGGGAAGAACCGCGGGTAGTCGACGAGGAAGGTCGGATCGGCCCCGGCGTGCCCGTAGATCACCTGGTCGTCGTCGCCGACCCCGTAGACCTGCCACGCCGGTGCCGCCAGGAGGCGCACCATCAGCAGCATCGCCGGCGTGAGGTCCTGGAACTCGTCGACGAGGAGGTGCTGGCACCGCGCCTGGAACCGTGCGCGGATGTCCGGGTGGCGCAGCAGCACCTCCACGGCCCCGTAGATCTGCTCGTCGAAGTCCATCGTCCCGTCCCCCAGGAGACGGTCGCGGTAGGCGGCGAACATCCGCGCGAACCCGGGGACGTCGGGCCACTCCTCCTCGACCCTCGAGGGCGCCAGCAGCGCCAGACGCACCCCGGCCAGCGCGTCGAGGTA
>CAZADJ010000425.1:0-1904 GCA_964483845.1 uncultured Actinomycetota bacterium
GAGACCACCCGCCAACCCGACGGCACCGTCCTCCCCGAAGCCGAGACCGCCCTGCGACGGGCGCTCCGCGGCTCCCACGTGGTCGAACGGTTGCCGGGCGGCAGCGCACTCAGCGTCGCCCCCGACGGGCGTGTCGCCGTGCTCAGCATGGACGGGAAGCTCACGGTCTGGGATCCGGCGACGTGGGAGCCGCTGGTCGAGATCGAGGGCCAGTCCACCGCTCCGGTGCAGCCCGGTCCGAGCCCGCGTGACTTCCGTGTCGCGTTCGTCGACGACATCGACTTCTCGCCGGACGGGTCGACGCTCGCCGTCGCCGACGCCGACCTCCGCGGGGCACTGCGCGATGCGTCCACCGGGGAGGTGCTCGTCGAGCTCGAGGGCGAGCTCGCCCGCCCGCAGTTCAGCCCCGACGGGCGCTTCATCGCCGCGATCCTGGTCCAGGAGGCCGAGGCCGGCTTCGACGCGGGACGCACCCTGGGCATCTGGGATACCGAGACCGGCGAGCTCCTGCGGGACTTGGAACACCCGACCAACGTCGGGGCGCACGCCTTCCACCCCGACGACACGCGGATCGCGACCGCGGCGACCCCCGACATCAGGCTGTGGGACCACGGTACCGGCGAGTTGCTCGGGCAGATCAGCCCCGACGAGAACGCGAACCCGATCGACGTCGTCGCCTTCCACCCCGACGGGGAGCACGTCGTCTCGGGGCACCGCGACGGTGTCGTCAAGCTGCGCCGAGCTGAGGACGGCGAGCCCGTCACCACCTTCGTCGGCCACGCCACCGGGGTCCGCAGCGCGACCTTCGATCCCGACGGCGACCGTCTGCTCACGACAGCCGGGGACACCGCGATCGTCTGGGACGTCACGACCGCGCGTCCGGTCTTCACCCTCCGCGGGCACAGGGGCCTCGTCGAAGCAGCCGCCTTCACGCCCGACGGGGAGCGGGTCGTGACGACGAGCCACGACGACACGACACGCGTGTGGGACGTACGCGTGCCGGGCGGGTTCGAGTACGCGGTCCTCCCGTCGCACATGCCGCCACCAGCGGTCCTGGCCACCAGCTTCAGCCCCGACGGCCGCAGCATCGGCACCCGCGGAGCCGACGGGGTGGTGCGCACCTGGGACCTGGAGACGCTGGAGCCGCGTCTCAGCCTCGAGCACGACCACGTGGTCCACACGATCGCGCAAGGCGGGGACGTGGTCGTGACAGGCTCCATAGTCGGCTTCGCCGACGGGCCGCCCGAGGAGCTGTACGACGTCGTGGATGTGTGGGACGCGACCACCGGCGCCCACCGGGCCACGGTGACGGGGTTCGAGTCTTCCGGCTGGGACCTCGCGGTCAGCGCCGACGGCGCGACCGTGGCGCACGCCGGCACCGACGGGGTCGTGCGCGTCGTCGACATCGCCTCCGGTGAGACCCTCTTCACACACCACCACGAGACCGGGGCGGCGTACCGGGCCGCGTTCTCCCCCGACGGCGACCGCATCGCCGTCGGCGCGCAGGACGCCGGCTTCGTCCTCGACGCGACGAGCGGGGAGGTGGTCCACGAGCTCGAGGGGGTGGAGGCGTCGGTCTTCGATCTCGCGTTCACCGGAGACCGGGGCATCGTCACCGGGGAGCTCAGCGGGGTCTACCGGGTCTGGGACCTCGACAGCGGGGAGCAGATCCGCCTCCTACCCGAGAGTGGGGGCGGCGGCCTCGTCGCCGTCCAGGGCGACGTGATCGCCACCGCGAGCGACGAGGTGCTGACCGTGCGCGACCTCACGACCGGTCGACGACGTTTCGAGGTCGAGCACGAGGAGCGCCTGGCCCAGCTGATCATGAGCTCCGACGGCCGCTACCTCGCGGCGACGTTCCCGACGCAGCCGTGGGTCCACGTCCACGTCCTGCCGGTCGACGA
>CAZADJ010000426.1:0-1904 GCA_964483845.1 uncultured Actinomycetota bacterium
GCAACGGACTCTTAATCCGTAGGTTCGGGGTTCGACTCCCTGGCGGCGCACTAAGTAGGGCAAGCACTTACGCGATAGGTGTCTCTTCGATTTGCCCCGTTGGGTCAGTTTCTGGATCAGAATCGGAGTGGCTGATCCGCCTCGTTCCTGCCCCTCCCCCCACCGGCTGTGCCCCACTCCCAGACCCCGTCCTCCCGTACCCCCAGCACGTCCAGCTTGACCACCGTCTAGCACTCCGGGCAGGTGGCGGTCGTCGCCTCATGCAGATAGTCGGGGTCGAAGTCGTCCAGTTGCAGGTTGATCGAGGGTCTCCACCAATCCTCGAACACGGTCCCGCAGTGGGGGCACTTTCAAATGGAGATGGCCGTAGCTTACAATAAAAATCGGTCAAGTTCCGGCCAACGGCACTCAGCCTCACCCGGGTCAGTCGGGGCGAGCAGACGACTCTTGAACTGTTTTTCGAGCCGATCCGAACGTGGACCAAGCGGGCTAACAAGCGAAGCCGGCGTCATCAAGGAACAGGCACGGGCAAGTCCAGCCGTTAAACGACGGAGAGAACCTGTTGAAGGGTTCGCCAGGCAAGCTGCCCGCCGAGGAAAAGGTGCAAGACTCACGGCGATGACAGAAATGAGCTACTACGAATGATTTCGAAACTGCGGCACTGGTGGGAAGAGACGCGGACGAGCTTCTGGTTCGTTCCCGCGGTGATCGTTCTGGGCGCCGTAGGGCTTGCCACTGGGCTGATTGCCCTGGGGGCGGCCATCGACGTGCACTTCGACAAGAAGTGGCCGCTCCTCTTCGGCGATGGTGCGGCCGGTTCCCGCGGCCTGCTCACCGCCGTCGCCGGTTCGATGATCACGGTGGCCGGGGTGGTGTTCTCCATAACCATTGTTGCTCTCTCGCTGACTTCGAGTCAGTACACGTCGCGGGTTCTCCGCAACTTCATGCGCGACCGCATGAACCAGGTCGTGCTCGGCGTGTTCCTCGGCGTCTTCGTATACTGCTTGGTGGTGCTCCGGACAATCCGAGGCGGCGACGAAGGGGCGTTCGTCCCGTCGCTGGCGGTACTCGGCGGGTTGGCCCTGGCGTTCGTCGGCACCGCCTTTCTGATCTACTTCATCCATCACATCGCGATGTCCATCCAGGCGTCGAGCATCATCGCCGCAGCGGCAGAGGAGACGATCGCAGCCGTCGATCACTTGTTTCCCAAGGCGGTGGGCGACAACGCCGATGAAGACGCGGACGGCAACTCAGCAGCCGCCCTCGGGGAGCAGATCTGGTCTGCCGTCGCGGCACGGAAGACCGGCTACATCGAGAGCATCGACGAAGACTCGCTCCTGGCCTTGGCCCGGAAGCACGGAACCATTGTGCGCATGGAACGCGGAGTCGGCGAGTTCGTCGTCGAGGGCGCTCCGCTGATGTCCGTGGCCCGTCGGGACGGGCCGGACGATGAGGCGGCGGCCGAACTGAACACGGTCTACGTCATCAGCCGCCACCGCACGGTGCAACAGGATGTCGGCTTCGGCATCCGGCAGATTGTGGACATCGCTTTGAAAGCGCTGTCGCCCGGCATCAACGACACCACGACTGCAGAAATGTGCGTGGACTATCTGGGAGCAATCCTCGCCCGGCTTGCGGTTCGGGAGATTGCGACCCCTCGCCGCCTGGACGAGGGTGAGTTGCGTGTCATCGTCCGAGGCCCGTGCTTCGAGAGCCTGTTGGCCGACGCCTTCGATCAGATCCGGCAGAACGCCGAAGGCAACGTCGCGGTCCTGACTCGACAGCTTCAGTCGCTGGAAATCATCGCCGGCCAGACGGCGAACACCCGACGGCGGCAAGCGCTGCGGCAGCAGGCGGACTTGATCACCGCCGTGGCCGAGCGCACGATTCCCTCGCCGCAAGAT
>CAZADJ010000427.1:0-1896 GCA_964483845.1 uncultured Actinomycetota bacterium
AGGGGCCCTACGTGGAGCTGCACTGCGACGACTGCGGCTCCACATCGTTCTACGGCGGCCGGGACGACCACACGGACTGGTACCAGGAGCTGTACGCACCCGACGGTGAGGAGCAGCTGCCCGCGACCCTCGGCCGGCTGCGCGTCCGTGCGCTCGTACCCGTCCCCCTCCGCGCCGCTCCTCCGCCGCGGCTGCGCACCTCCGACGATCTCCTGCTCGACGCCGCGCGACGCTGGACCGATCCGGGGGACGTCGTGTTCGACTGGGGGTGCGGCAGTGGCCGCCTCCTCCAACACCTGGACCGCGCCGGCCGGGTCGCCGTCGGCATCGACGTCTCCCACGATCTCGTCGATCCGCTGAACGCCGCTGGCCTGTGCGCGCATGTCTCCGCTGACGCGGCCATCACCCTCGACGGACCGCCGCCGCGGGTGATCCTCATGGCCGAGCTGCTCGAGCACCTCGATGACGCAGCCGGCCTCCTCGCTGACCTGCGCGAGCACTACCCCGCCGCCCGCCTGGCGGTCTCGGTCCCCTCCCCACGACGGCTCGCCGCCATCTCCGGCCGTCTGGAACCCTGGGACCGGCCACCCGAGCATCTCGTCCGCTTCACCCAGGAGGGGCTCGCCCGGCTGCTGGCACGCTGCGGCTACGAGCCCGGGGTCCACCTGCCCGCCCCGACCGGCCAGGACCACGTCCCCGGCTGGTACAAGCAGGCGGCTTCCGCCGGTGTCTCGCTGGTCCGCGTGGCGGAACGCACCGACCTCGCGCTGGATCGCACCCGCAGCTTCGCCGCCGGCCTGCTCTGGGCCCACGCGCTCTACGTGCGGATCGGACGGGTCGTCGGTGCCGTGACCCCCTCGAGGGTCCGAGCCCGCCGGGCCCGCGCGTCGGCCGAGTCGATGGTCGCGTTCGCCCGTCCCCGGTAGATGCGCCCACGGCCGGGCGCCGGTCCGTCGCGGTGGGCTCAGCGCTCTCCTGGCGCGGGGGCCGAACGGCCCGCCGAGCGACGACCTTGGGCCCCTGCCCACGACCGGGGGGACCGCGACCCTGTCCCCGTGCCACGGCGCGGTCCCGGGACGCGTGCCGGCGGCGACCGACCGGTGCGACAGGAGCCCAACACATGAACCGCGTCCTCTCCGATACGTCCAGGGTCTGGATGGTCAACACGGTGATCCTCGGGCTCGCGCTCGCGTTCGCCGTCACCCTCCTCGTGGTCGGCGTCAGCAACGCCAGCGCCCCGGCCGCGGACGACAGCCCCGTCGCCATCGACGTCGTCGTGGACGACTTCTCGTTCACGCCCGACGAGATCGACGTCCCCGCCGACACACCGGTCGAGTTCCACCTCACCAACGAGGGGACCGCGCCCCACGACCTCGTCATCGAGGGCGTGGACAGCTCGACACTCCTCGTCTCCGGCGACTCCACGGTCTTCGCGGTCGACGGCCTCGCTGCGGGGACGTACCGACTGCTCTGCTCGCAGCCCGGTCACGTCGACTCCGGGATGGTCGGGACGCTGACGGTCGGTCCCGGCGGCGACGACCTCGACGCTGCCGATCCCCACGACGCCAGCGACGACGACCTCACCTCCGAGGAGATGGCCGCGATGCACGACGAGGGCGTCGCGGCGTTCCCGGCCGAGACCGAGGGTCAGGGCAACCAACCACTCGAACCGGAGATCCTCGAGGACGGCACCAAGCGCTTCGAGCTCACCGCGACGGAGATCGAGTGGGAGGTCGAGCCGGGCGTGTGGCGCGACGCGTTGGCCTACAACGACCAGGTCCCCGGACCCCGCATCGACGTCGACCTCGGCGACCGGGTGCAGGTCGTTCTCCACAACGAGCTCAGCGTCCCGACCGCGCTCCACCTCCACGGGCTGGTGCTCCCCAACGAGATGGA
>CAZADJ010000428.1:0-1893 GCA_964483845.1 uncultured Actinomycetota bacterium
GCGTCGCAATCAACTCCCGTCCACGGGACGCTACGGAGGTCCCCACGGGGACCGCTTCGGCAGGAACACCCAGATCGGGCCGTCAGCGGATGTGCGTGGTTGTGCGTACGCCGAGCTACACGAGCTCCTGCTCGTAGGCGTACGCGGTCGCCGCCGCCCGGTTCGACAGCCCCAACTTGGTGAAGATGTTGCTGAGGTGGCGGGCAACGGTGCGGTCGCTGATGTACAGCTCCTCGGCGATCTCCCGGTTGGTCCGGCCCGCCGCGACCAGCCGCAGCACCTCGACCTCCCGAGGGGTGAGCCCACCGGGCGCCTCCGGCGGTGGGTCGGGCCGGAGGACGTCCTCCAGGCGGGCGAGCGCCGGCTCCGCCCCGAGCTCCCGGAACACGCGCCGGGCCACCCCGAGCTCGATCTCGGCGGTGTCGGTGTCGCCGAGCTCTCGGCACGCGGCACCGATGAGCGTCCGCGCGCGAGCCTCCTCGTACGGTGCCTCCAGCTGCTCCCAGTCGTCCCGCGCCCGGCGCAGCGCGTCGCAGGCGGCGCCCGGCTCTCCCCTGGCGAGGCCCACGGCCCCCGCGGCCTGCGCGGAGAGAGCACGCAGGTAGGGAGCGTCGAGGTCGTTCGCGATCGTCCTCAGCTCATCTGCGGCCGACTGTGCCGTCTCCACGTCGCCGGCCGCGAGCATGATCTCCACCTGGGCGGCCAGGACCTTCGCCCGCTCGCCACGCTCCTGCGTCTCCTCGACCACCCGGCGGATCGATGCCGCGGCGGCCTCGATCTCGCCCTGCGCCAGGCGCAGCAGCGCGAGCCCCGGCTGGGGGCTGCGGCCGTACTCGCTGCCTCGACGGTAGGCCGCCTCTGCCTCGTCGAACTCGCCGCGGAGCCGGTGGAGTTCCCCCTGCTGGTAGTGGGCCATCCCGACGGCTGGCTGCGCTGACGGCTCGGACAGCCGACCGCGCGCCCGGCGCGCCTCGTCCATGGCCTCGCTCCACTCCCCGTGGAGCTGGAGGATCTCGGAGCGGTGCACCAGGCACTGCCCGTGGTAGAGGACGAGGCCGGGTTGCGCGTCGCACCACCGGCTCAGCGCCGACGTCCACTCGTGTGCCCGGCGCAGGTCGAAGATCTCCTGGCAGGCCTCGATCACGGAGCAGTAGACGTCACCGGCGATGATCGGCGAGATCTCGTCGGCGGTGACCGCGACCATCGCCTCGTCGAGCAGCGTCAGCCCCTCGCTGGTCTCCCCGAGACGGATGAGCGCACGTCCCTGCCCGTGCCTCGCGAGGGCGACGAGGTCAGGGTCGTCGAAGCGTTCACCGATCTCCGCGGCCTGCGCGAAGATCTCGACACCGCGGCCCGGTTCGCCCTCGATGACGGACCTGAGCCCCGCCGGGAAGAGCAGGTAGCCGCGCTCCACGCAGTCGTGGTCCCCGCTGTCGAGCAGGCGCTGGGCCCGAGCGAGCCACCCTCCGCCC
The DNA here is from genome assembly GCA_964483845.1 of uncultured Actinomycetota bacterium. Lineage (GTDB taxonomy): Bacteria > Actinomycetota > Nitriliruptoria > Nitriliruptorales > JAHWKO01 > CAZADJ01. The sequence goes on from CAZADJ010000428.1 coordinate 1,473, forward strand.
TGCGCCATGTCCCCCCGGTGGAGCAGCGCGAAGGCGACCCAGAACGCCGCCCGCACCGCCCGCGCGATCTCACCGTCCTCGAGCAGCCGCTGGTGGGCCCGCTCCCAGGTGGCGACCGCGGTGTCGCTCTCACCGATGAGGTACGCAGCCATCGCGAGCCGCTCGAGATCGTCAGTGGCGAGCGACTCGTCGGCGTCCGCAGCCGACAGCTGGTCGTGCGCCTCCGCCCACGCGCGCTGCGCGAACGCTTCACGACCGCGTTCGAGGCTGCCAGCCGTACCCATCGCGTCTCCCGCCGAGCGGGGTGCTGCGGCGCCCGCCGACCCGCCGAGGATGCTGCACTCGGGCAGACCGGGAGATACGGGCCGCTCGGACCGCTCTGACAACCCTACATCGGCGACGGCGCGTGACGAGGGCCCGC
>CAZADJ010000429.1:0-1891 GCA_964483845.1 uncultured Actinomycetota bacterium
CGGTCGAGGGGGTGAGGTGCCACGGTGCCTCGAGTCCCGCCGCGAGGTCGACGAGCGCCTCCCGTCGGCGCGCGAACGGCTCGTCGCGCAGGTCGTCACCCTCGAGCGCGAGGAGGTCGAAGCAGACGAGCTCCGCCGGGGTCTCGACCGAGAGCTTCTCGATGCGGCTCTCGGCCGGGTGGATGCGGTTCGAGAGCGCGTCGAAGTCGAGGCGGCCGTCGGTGACGATGATGGCCTCACCGTCGACGACGGTCCCGCCCGGCAGGTCGGAGAGCGGTGTGACGAGCTCGGGGAAGTAGCGCAGGAGGGGTTTGCGGTTGCGGCTGTCGAGGCGCGGCCCTCCTCCCCCGTCGGGCGCCCACGCGAGCACCCGGAAGCCGTCCCACTTCGGCTCGTACGCCCAGCCGCCGTCGTCGGGGACGGTCTCGCGCGTGCGCGCCTCCATCGGCGTGCGTGGCGGCTCGAACGGGAAGGTGGCCATCGGGTGCGCACCATAGGCCGCGGTCGGGCGACGTCCGGTCCGCGGCGACGCATAATGTCGGTCAGTCGGAGGCGTCGACCACGTCCTCGGGATCCGCGGACCACTCGAAGTGCATCCCGTCGGGGACGAGGAAGTCGCCGCCCCAGCGCATGCCCCAGCGTTCGAACGTCTCGACGACCCGCGGATCGAGCGTCGGCGTCTCGCCGTAGGCGTTGGCCGACGCGTTGATGTCGATCGCGGCTCCCCACGCGTGCTTCGAGATCGTCCGGCCGCTCGCGATGCGCCGGGGCGCCCAGCAACCGGCGTGATCGGCCGGATCGACGAGGTGCCCGATCCCCCGGTCCTCGAGCTCGCCGAGCGCACCCGCGACGAGCGGGATGAACTCCCGGTGGCAGGTGATCGCGCCGAGGATCGGAACACGCGCGGTGACGATGTTGTCCTCCACCCACGCGCGGTCCTGATCGAAGCCGCCGTCGGACCGGACCGGCCCGTGGGCGAACTCCCCGAACCGCTCCTTCATGTCGAGGTGGCTGCGTCCGCGCAGCCCTGACCTCCCGTCGCGGGGCCCGCGGATCCGTGCGGTGACGTCGGTGGGCAGCAGCGCCCGGATCGCGTCCCGCAGCACCTCCTCCCCACCACCGTGACGGATCGTGACCGAGCGTCGATCGATGCCGAAGCGCTCCGCATCGGCCGGCGCCAGCAGCACCTCCGCGGAACCGGCGATCGCGTCCGCCACGACCGCGGTGACCGTGAACCGGGTGCCCTCGAGATCGACGACGCTGCCGGGCCCGAGCCGGCGGAGCCGCGAAGAGGTGGCGCTCAGGGCGACATCGCCGGGCTCGAGCGATCCGAGGTCGGGATGGTCATCGGCTGCGCCGCCGTCCAGCGCGACGGCCTGCAGCGGGATGACGAACCCCGCGGGGAGTTCGTCGACGGCTTCCTCGTCCGCGTCCCAGGAGCCGGCCAGGTGGACCAGCCCCCGGCGTCTCGTCGAGACGTCGGTGACCTCCGGCAGCGCCGCGACGTCGTCCTCGAAGCCGTCGGGGAGATCCGGCAGTGCCCACACGCGCAGCACCGAGCCGGTGTCGTCCCCGGACCCGGGCACCTCCGACGGACGATCGCCGCTCTCGGGCGGATCGTCGCGCTGTGGCCGGGGGGTCCCCGCGGGGCCGCCGTCGGGGCTACCTCCGTCGGCGAGGTCCAGCCCGGTGTCCCCACCCGCCGGCTCCGGCCGGTCCGGGCCGGCCGCCGCGACGGCGGCCGCGGCGACGAGCACGACGAGCGTCACGACGGCCGTCCACCGGGTCAGGGACACGCGCCTGCCTCTCCTCGCGCACGGACGGTACCCGGCGGATCCGTGCCGGGGCGTGGCTGCTCCGAACGCAGCGAGCCGGGCCTCCGACTGATCCA
>CAZADJ010000430.1:0-1890 GCA_964483845.1 uncultured Actinomycetota bacterium
GAGATCCTTCAGGATGCGCACCACCCCCGACGTGCGCGTCGCCGACCCGTAGGAAGACACCGCCATGAAGTCGATGGAGACCGGGACGGTCAGCAGCCGGGCCAGGTCCGCGATCAGGACGAAGGCGCCCTTCAGCACGCCGACGAGCAGCACCTCGCGGTCCCCGTAGTCGCGATCGAGCTGTGCGGCGAGCTCGGCGAGCCGCTCCCGGATGGACTCCTCGCTGATCACGACGGCGTCGAGCTCATCGGTCAGCTCGGATGGCAGATCGAGGCCGGTCCGGGCGAGCGCGTCAGCGAGGGCCTCCGGGGTCATCGGAGGCCCGGCACCGGCGGTGCGCTCGGACGGCTCACGGCGCGATCATAGATGACATGTGGAGGGACCCCCTCGGCTCAAGCACGATGACCGTGCGATACAGGAGCTCAAGGAGGTCCCGAGATGATCGTAGGAGGATTGGACATACACCGCGCGCAGATCACCTTCGACTGGGTCGACCACGACACCGGCGAGACCGCCCGTGGGCAGATCGAGCCTGCGGTGCGCGGGAACTTCGCCACCTGGCTGCGGGCGCTGCCGGCGCGTGAGGGGGCGTTCGCGGTGGAGGCGACCACGGGGTGGCGCTACGTGGTCGAGGAGCTGGTCGACGCCGGATTCGAAGCACACCTGGCCGAACCGGCTGAGACCGCGAAGCTGCGCAGTCCGAAGCGGCGCGCGAAGACCGACAAGCGTGATGCCCGGCAGCTGCGTGAGCTGCTCGAGCGCGGGTGGCTGCCCGAGTCGTGGATCCCCCCGGCCCACATCTGCGACCTGCGTGAGACGGTGCGGCTGCGCAAGACGCTGGCCGAGACTCGCACCGAGTGGCAGCAGCGCATGTACGCGGTGCTCTACCACCACGGGCTGCCCAAGCCGCCGGGCGGGCTGCTGACCGCCGCGTCCCGCGACTGGCTGCTGAAGGTGCCGTTGCCGGCGGCCTCGAAGCAGGTGCTGGCCGTCGGGCTGCGCCAGATCGACGCCGCCGAGGCTGAGCTGGTCCCGATCGATCGGTGGCTGCGCGGCTACGCCCGCCGCCAGCCCGGCTGTCAGGCACTGATCGAGGCGCACTACGGCGCCGGGAGCATCACTGCCCCGACGATCATCGCTGAGGTCGGTGACATGCGCCGGTTCCGCAACCGGCAGGCGGTGGTGCGCTACACCGGCCTGGACATCACCGTGTACTCCTCGGACGGCAAGCGCGCCCCGGGCAAGCTCTCCCGCCAGGGCCCCGAGACCCTGCGCTGGGCGCTGTACGAGGTCGCCAAGTGTCACGCGCGTCCCGGCGCGCCCCACTACGACTACTACCACGAGGTCAAAGACCGCCTCGGCGGCAAGCGCGCGACCCTGAGCGTGGCGCGGCTGCTCGTTCGCGAGATGCGCCACACGCTCATCCCCCTCGGCGAGGCGGCCTTGGCCCCCGTCGAGGACCTGCCGATCACCCTGGCTGCCTGACGACGATGAGCACCTGCGCGCGCACCGCCCACACATCAGGTGGCTGTGGCCAGCTCCAGACAGCCGCCCGTCCTCACGCGATCCGCGTGAAGGGCCTGCATAGACCGATGCGGCCACACCGCGGGGTCAGACCCCGATCAATCATCTTGTCGCCGAACCCTGAGCGAGGGTTCGAGCACCCAGCGAAGGCAGGGCGACAACCGCGCAGCCTCACCACCGACAGTCCGCCCCGACCGCAAGGAGCCGCCACCATGAGCTGACCTCACGCCCGACCACGCGAGCCCCGGGGGTTCGAGCCGCGACCCCGGAGCTCTACACCCCGACTTGACACCGGGGGCCCTCCACAGAGAAGGCGGCCAGCGCGGCAGGGTCGCGCTAGCGCAGCTGGAGGCTGGCGTCGGCTTC
>CAZADJ010000431.1:0-1889 GCA_964483845.1 uncultured Actinomycetota bacterium
TCTCCGGGCGTTGCGCACACCACGCAGCCCGCGACACGCCTGTCGCGGGCTCGTTCCGTTGCACGGCGGACCCGACCGTCGTCCCCGACGCCGCTCAACCCGCGGCACCGAGCTGCCGATACATCGACCGACGGGGCGCACCGCGTACGGTGACGATCCGTGCAGCCGTCCCCCGACCGACCTCGGACCATCACCACGACGGAGCTCCCGTGCGCACCCACCTCGTCACCGGTGTCCGAGCGCTGACGATCGTCCTCGTGCTCGTGGCGGGCGCGATCGCGTCCACCGCCGGTCAGGCCACCGCCGGCGACTACGAGCAGGTGGTGGACATCACCTTCCCGGTGCTCGGTGACAACTCCTACGTCGACGACTACCACGACGACCGCGGTGGTGGCACGCGCAAGCACAAGGCCACCGACATCATGACCGAGTACGGCCAGCAGGTACATGCCGCGGTCGGGGGTGAGGTCACCTGGATCACCGGCCTCGACGACGACCCCCCCAGCTACGGGTACATGGTCACGATCGCGGGTGACGACGGCCGCAGCTACAGCTACATCCACCTCGGCCGACAGGACGGACCCGCGTCCGAGGCGTACGTCGCCGGCCTCAGCAAGGGCGATCGGGTCGAGCGGGGCGAACACATCGGATGGGCCGGCTGCTCCGGCAACGCGTCGTGCTCCGCGCCGCACCTCCACTTCGAGATCAGCGACGACTCGGTCACCGACCCGTACGGCACGCACCGCATCAACCCCTACAACAGCCTGAAGGACGCCGAGGACCGCGGGGACCTGCCGGACGCGCCCGAGCCGCTGCCGCGGCTCGCCGGTAGCGACCGGATCCGCACGGCCATCGCGCTCTCGGAGTGGGCCTTCGACGCGGCCGACACGGTCGTCCTCGCGTCCTCGGTCGACTTCCCCGACGGCTTGGCTGCCGGCTCCCTGGCCGGCTCGCTGGACGCGCCCCTGCTGCTGACCCGCCCCGATGCGCTCCCGTCCCACGTCGCGGACGAGATCCGTCGGCTCGGCGCGGAGCGGGCCGTGGTCGTCGGCGGACGTGCGGCGATCCGGCCCCAGGTCGAGGAGGACCTGATCGAGCAGACCGACGTGACCCCGGACGGGATCGAGCGCCTCGAGGGACGCGACCGCTTCGCCACCGCTGCGGCGATCGCGGAGTACGTCATCGAGCGCGAGGATCCGGGCGCGGTCGTCCTCGCGCTCGGTCACCATCCCGTCGAGACGAAGGCGTTCCCGGACGCGCTATCCGCGTCGGCGCTCGGTGCAGCGACCGGCGTGCCCGTGCTGCTCGTGGAGGAGGACGCGCTGCCCGAGGCCGCCGCGGACGTGCTCGCGTCGCGTTCGTGGGACGAGGCGCTCTACGTCGTCGGGGGGGCCGCGGCCATCTCGGACGACGTGCGCAGGGCAGCGGAGGAGGCCGCGCAGCGCGGCTCCGAGCGGCTCCACGGCCCCGATCGCTACGCCACCTCGGTCGCGGTCACCGACGAGCGCAGCGCCATCACCGGCTCCTCACCGACGACCGCCCTGCTCGCGACCGGCCTGAACTGGCCGGACGCGCTCGCGGCCGGTCCCGCGTCCGCGCAGCGTGGGTCCGCGTTCCTCCTCGTCCACCCGGACGACCTGCGCAGCTCCGCGGCGTCGCACAGCTGGCTCGACGCCCGCGAGCTGGACGCCGGGTGGGTCGTCGGGGGGACCGGTGCGGTCACGGAGCTGGTCGCGCGTCAGGCGGCGACGCTCATCGAGTGAGAGCGGTCCGTCCACCTCCGCAGGGCGGTCGCGCCGATGGTCGCAGGATCCGCCCGGCGCCGTGGCCGGCGGGGACCTCATCCCCGCTGCGGGGTCACCAGCAGGGTCTGGAGGCTCCGCCCGATC
>CAZADJ010000432.1:0-1887 GCA_964483845.1 uncultured Actinomycetota bacterium
TCGGGCCGGCTCGTCCTCAGAAGCCCTCGACGCGCCCGAGCCAGAGCGCATCGGAGGGGCACCGCTCCACGCAGATCGCGCAGCGGGTGCACTCGTTGTCGTCGATGATGAACACCGCGCCCGACGTGGACGCGAGCGACTTCACCTCCGGGTTCGCCGAGTCGGCGACGATGTCCGGGGACATCATGAAGATGCACTCCCACGGACACACGTCCTCGCAGGCCCGGCACAGGATGCAGAGCTCGGCGGTGAGCCCGATGTGTCGCTTCGGCTTCACCCGCTCCTGCAACCAGTGCGCGTCGACCGGTTCGACCCGGTAGTCGTCGAACATCAGGGGGTGCTCGCCCCGATCCGTCTTACCCACGGACGTCCTTCCTCTCGCTGGGCACCGCCGCCCGGGGCAGCGGTGGGACGACCAGGGTACGGGCGATCATCAGTGGTACCCGCCGGAGGCCGAGCGCTCCTCGCCGGACGCGAGCGTCTGCGGGTAGCGCTCCTGGATCTTGAACGCGGCCCAGATGGTGACGCCGAGGAACACCAGGTGCCAGACGACGACGACCGAGTCCCGGATCACGTTGTACAGGTCGGTCGCGATCGGGATGCCCCCCGGCGCGAACGAGGTGGGGATGATCGAGTCCGCGAGGACCGCTTGGTTCGCGTCGACGTAGTAGATCCACGCGGAGGGGAAGATCCCGAACACCCACCACAGCGCCGAGAACCCGGCGACGCAGGTCATGGTGACCGTGACCCAGGAGCGCCCCTGCTCGTGGGTCCGCCGCGCGATAAGCAGCGGGATCGCCGTGACCAGGATCCCCCAGATGAGGAGGATGGCGACCCCCCACCAGCCCTGCCCTCCACCCTGCGGGTCACCGAACTCCCAGAGCGCCCGCAGGGCCTCCGGGATGGCGCCGAAGAACTCAGCGAACCAGCTCAGCCTCACCGCATCCTCACCGTGGTCGGATCGTCCTCGTGGTCATGGTCGTGGCCATGGTCGTGGTCACGGCCGTGCTCATCCCCTGGATCCGGCTCCCGGTCGTGCTCTGCTTCGGGTCCCGGGTCGGGTCCCGGGTCGGATCCTGCTCGGACGTCACGCCGACGTCCACGTCGGGTCCCTCCGACGGTCATCATCGGTGGAGCCGGGAGCCTACCAAGGGCGGCAGATGGGCAACAAACGACCCGGTCCGCCGCCTCCGCGGACCCCCGCACGACACCCGGGACGGGGCCGGGACCGATGGTCAGCCCTCCGCCCGGACACCGAGGTGCCGGCCGATGAGGGTCCGCAGCTGATCGGCGTCGAGCGGGCCGACGTGGCGGTGCGCGATCGCGCCGTCCTCGTCGACGAGCAGCGTCGTCGGCATCCCGCGGGCCTTCACCGCGTAGAAGAACGAGGAGTCGTCGTCCACGACGAGCTCGTAGGTGACCCCGGTCTCGTCAGCGAGGGTCCTCGCCTTCTCCAGGTTGTCCTGGCGGTTCACGCCGACGAACCGCACGCGCCCGTCCAGGTCGGCGTGGACCGCCTCGAAGTCGGGCATCTCGTCGATGCAGAACGTGCACCAGCTCGCCCAGAAGTTCACCACCGCCGGCACGCCCCGCAGCTCGGACGTCGCGAGGACCTCGTCGCCCTCCAGCTCCGGCAGCTCGGCGTCGGGCAGCGGCTCCCCGGGCGTGAACTGTCCGATCGGCTCCTGGCTCCCGCCGGCCACGTCCTCGCCAACGGCGTCGTCGCCCTGGAGCACGGGCGTGGTGCACCCCGCCAGCAGGAGGCCGAGTGCGATCACCGAGACGCGGACCAGATGGGTCATCATCCAACAAACGGCGGATCGTCGGCCGAGGTTCCGCTGGACATCGCCGCCGCGGTCTCACGGGCGGCGCCGACGACCTGCTCGA
>CAZADJ010000433.1:0-1887 GCA_964483845.1 uncultured Actinomycetota bacterium
CGCGGAGGGGCGAGGTCGCGCGTCGCCGCCTCAGCCGCTGCGCTTGAGCTTCCCGTGGCGCTTCGCGTAGCGCTCACCCCACCGGAACACGGCGAGGCCGGCCGGGATCGACACGGCGCCGATCACGACCAGCGCGAGTAGCTCCCCGCCCATCGTCGTGAGAGCGGCGCCGTCGAGTATCGCGTCGCGGATCGCGCGCAGCGCGTACGTCGCCGGCGAGACCGCCGCGATCGCCTGCATCCAGCCGGGCAGCACCTCGACCGGGTAGTAGACGCCCGAGACGACGAGCAGGATGCCCTGGGCCATGAACCCGAGCTGGGTCCCCTTCTCCGGGGAGATCAGCGGCAGCACCGCGGTCATCATCCCGATCCCGATGAACGAGATCGACGCGACCGCGAGCACGACGAGCGCGGCGACGAAGTTCGCGTCGGGGACCGCGAGCTCGAAGAACAGCGCGCAGACGATGAACAGCAGCACGGCGCGGAGCAGCCCGTAGAGCAGCCCGAAGGCGCCCATGCCGAGCAGGTGCACCGGGCGGGCGAGCGGCGCCATGAACGTGTACTCGATCGTGCCCTCCCAGCGCTCCCAGGCGACCGTCTCGGTCAGGATCTCGAAGATGATCCCGAGGTAGGCCCAGATCACCGCGCCGATCAGGAGGGTCGTCGCCGCGCGGTTCACGTCGATGATCCCGCCGGTCGCCTCGATCCCGCGGGCGATGAAGACGATCGTCAGGGTGTTCGCGATCGTCCAGACGAAGAACGCGACGTCCCACCAGATGTAGCGCTTGACCAGGTAGACGTTGCGTTCGACGACGCCGCCGAGGCCGATGAGCTCGTTGCGCAGCGACCACGCGGGACCGGTGCGGTCCGTGCGGCCGAGCGCCGCCTTGCCGGTCGTGCTCACGCGACCACCTCCTCCTCTTCGATCGTGAACTCGCGGCCGGTCGCGGCGAAGAAGGCCTCCTCCAGCGACCCGGCGCGGTAGCGGCGGGTGAGCTGCTCGACCGGCTCGAGCGCGAGCAGCCGCCCGGCGTCGAGGATCCCGACCCGCTCGGCGAGCAGCTCCGCCTCGTCGAGGTCGTGCGTGCACAGCAGGATCGACGTGTCGTGCACGCGACGGATCTCGCGCACGAAGTCCTGGACCTCCCGCTTGGAGCGCGGGTCCAGTCCGGTCGTCGGCTCGTCGAGCAGCAGCACGACCGGCGAGGTCAGCAGCGCGCGGGCGAGCGCGACCTTCTGCTGCATCCCGCGGGAGAGGTTCTCCATCGGCTCACGGCGTCGGTCCTCGGGGAACCCGACCCGGGTCAGGATCTCGGGGATGGCCGCGCGCGTCTGGCCGACGGTCAGCCCGTGGAACCTCGCCGCGTAGCTCAGGTTCTCGACCGCCGACATCTTCTTGAAGAAGGACGCCTCGACCGAGACGCGGTTGACCAGGCGCCGCACCGGGCGCGGGTCGGTGGCGACGTCGTGGCCGAAGACGCGGGCGACGCCGGCGTCGGGGAGCAGCAGGGTCGACAGGACGCGGACAAGGGTCGACTTGCCGGAGCCGTTCTGGCCGAGGATCGCGACGGTCTCGCCGCGCCCGAGCTCGAACGAGACGCCGTCGAGCGCGACGACCTCGCGCGGCGCCTGACGGCGGCGCTCACGCCGACGGAAGGCCTTGCGCAGGTCGACGACCTCGAGGGCCGGCTGATGCTCGTGACGGGGGGATGACATCGTTGCTCCATCGGTGAGTGGGTCGGTGAGACATCGCCCGGAGGACGGGCGTGGGGACGCGCACGCCGGAGGGGCGCGCGGTCGCAGGACTCAGCCGAAGAGCAACATGCGCGGGAGGCTATCACGGCCGATCGGAGCGGAGGCAGCCGGCGTGCGCGGGACGCACGTCGCG
>CAZADJ010000434.1:0-1885 GCA_964483845.1 uncultured Actinomycetota bacterium
TCAGCCGTCGAGTTCGCCCAGCAGGCCCAGGATGGTCTCGAGCACCATGTCACCGATGCACTCGTCGATCGAGTACGCCTCCTCGTACTCGAAGCCGGCGTCCTGCGCGCCGAACCCGAGGCCCTGGCGCGCGGCGAAGTCCGACTCGAAGGACTGCATGAGGTAGCCGAGCCCGTCGTTCGTGATGCCGAGCGGGAGCGTCACCCCGTCGGGGTTGGCCTCCTTGATGGTGTTCGAGAGGTTCGAGAAGGTCTCACCGGGTGCGCCGGTGATGACGAGCGAGCCGATGCGCGCGACGCTCACCCCGGTGGTGACGGAGACGGGCGAGGCGGAGACGCAGCGGTTCACGTCGTGGGTGCCGACCGATACCTGGGCCGGGCCCGGGTTGAACGGTCGGTCGAAGAACCCCGGCGTGGCCAGCGCTCCGAGCACCGTGTTGGTGACCGGGTGGTCCCAGCGCTCCGCCGCCACGCGGACGGTGGGGGTCTCGACGACGGTCCCGGCCCCGACGTCGGGGAGGAGGTCGGCGAGCTCGGCGCCCACCTGCGTCCCGCCGCGCGCGGACATGTTCCCGAGGCCGGTCGGCACGTTCATGGCGACGCCGCCGAAGCGGTCCTCGACCGTCGCCGCGAAGACCCCGGGCCAGTCGGCGTGCGCGGTGCCGTCGCCGGCGGAGACGGTCGTCGGGTGGGCGGCGAACGCGCCGACGGTCGCGATCACCTCGCCCGCGAGGTCGCGGGCCTGCCCCGAGCGGCCGGGGGCGTCGGGCTCGGCGACGACGCGGAACCACGACATCCCCGGCTCCTCCGCCGCCCGGTAGGTGTTGCGGCGCTCGCGGTTGTGCGCGCGGGCCAGCTCCTCGCCGATCTCCAGGGCGGCCGGCTGCATCGCGGCGACCGCGGTGCGGATCGACTCCTCGATCGAGTCCTCGATCTGGGTCATGTACCACCCCGGAACCCCGCCCCAGCCCCCGATCAGGTCGGGGGAGGTGTGCGAGTGGTTCGCGACGAGGAAGAACCCGTCCGGATCGATGCCCAGCTCCCCGCCGAGACGCTCGGCGATCTGGAACGCGCCGCACGTCTCGCACATCGACTCGTACTCACCGAAGTAGTAGACCGAGTCGATCATCGTGAGCACGACGGTGCCGTCGCCGTCGGAGAGCGCGACGCTGCGGATCCACAGGCCGTACTCGTCGTCCCACGACGCGACCGCGTTCATCGGTCCGATGCCGTGGCCGCCCATGTAGATGCAGTCCGGGTTGGACGGCCAGGGCGAGCGGCTCGTGTCCGGCAGCTGCTCGATGGTCCCGGGGCCGGCGTCGTCACCGAACGTCTCGCAGCCCTCGGTCTGCCAGACGCCGCCGTAGTCGTCCGGACGGGGCTCCATCGAGACCTTCGCGGCGCCGGCGAGCACCTGGCCGTCCGCGAGCTCGACCGTCTCCGGTGTCGCGTCCGGGGTCGCAGCGGTCCGCTCCCCGTCGTCGGCGGACCCGACGGTGTCGTGCACCGACCCGGCCTCGTCGGTCAGGTCCTCGACCGTGTCCTCGACGTCGACCGGTGCGAGCCCCGCACCGGCCCACGCCGCCGAGACCGTCAGGGCCCCCGTCGCGATCCCGACCGCGGCTGCGCGCATCCAGCGCTCCATCGTCATCTCCTCGTCCTCGGTCCGTCGTCGTCCCGTGCCGTGTGCCCCGTCACCTGACGTCGCCCACCCGCATCCCGGTGGCGGAGAGCGCTCCGCCGAGCAGCGGGTCGCGCCAGCGCCGCCCGAGCCAGAACGGGCTCGTGTACGCGATCACCGCGGCGTTGCCGGCGTGGTCCCCGTCGATGCCGTCGGGGTTCGCCCGCCGCCGGTCGGCGATGCGCAGCACCACCCAGTCGCCGTC
>CAZADJ010000435.1:0-1871 GCA_964483845.1 uncultured Actinomycetota bacterium
GCCTCGAGGTCGGCCTGATCGAGCGCGACAAGGTCGGTGGCACGTGCCTGCACCGTGGCTGCATCCCGTCGAAGGCGCTGATCCAGACCGCCGAGATCGCCGACCACGTCCGCGACGCCGGCGACTTCGGCGTCAGTGCGTCCCTCGAGGGCATCGAGATCGCCGCCGTCCACGAGAAGAAGGACGCGGTCGTCGACGCGATGTACAAGGGCCTCCAACACGCCCTGAAGGGGCGCGGCGTCGAGACGCTCGAGGGCCACGGCACGCTCGTCGACGAGCGCACCGTCGAGGTCGACGGGGAGAACGTCCGCGCCGACGCGATCGTGCTCGCGACCGGCTCGGTCCCGCGCGAGATCCCCCCGGCGCCCTTCGACGGGGAGCGCATCATCAGCTCCGACCACGCGCTCTCCCTCGATCGCGTCCCCGAGCGGCCGATCATCCTCGGTGCCGGGGCCGTCGGGATGGAGTTCGCGACCGTCTGGAACGGGTTCGGCGCGGAGCAGGTCACCGTGGTCGAGCTCGAGGACCGGGCCCTGCCACTGGAGGATCCGGCCGCGTCGAAGGAGGTGACGCGGCAGTTCGAGCGCCGCGGCATCGAGGTGCGGACCGGTGCGGAGCTCACCGCCGCCGACGCCTCCGACGGTGGGGTCGTCGTCACGGTGGACGGTGGTGACGGCGAGGAGAAGATCGAGGGTGACGTCCTGCTCGTCGCCGTCGGCCGCCGGCCCGTCACCGAGGACTGCGGGTTCGAGGAGGTCGGGGTCGAGCTCGACCGCGGGTTCGTCACGGTCGACGACCACTGTCGCACCGGCGTCGAGGGGATCTGGGCGCTCGGTGACCTGATCCCGACGCTCGGGCTCGCCCACGCCTCGTTCGCGGAGGGCTTCCTCGTCGCCGACCAGCTCGGCGGGCTCGACGTCGTCCCGATCGACTACGCCGGCGTCCCGCGCGTCACCTACTCGCACCCGGAGGTAGCCTCGGTCGGCTACACGGAGCCGGAGGCGGGCGACCGCGGCCACGACGTCGTCACCCAGACGTACAAGTTCCAGACCCTCGCCCGGGCGCGGATGATGCGCGCCGAGGGCATCGTGAAGGTGATCGCCGAGGACGGAGGCGACGGCGAGGCCGGCCGGGTGCTGGGCATCCACATGGTCGGACCGCACGCCACCGACCTGATCGCCGAGGGTGAGCTGATCTACAACTGGGAGGCGATCCCGATGGACGTCGCCCGCTTCATCCACCCGCACCCGTCGCTGAACGAGGCCGTCGGCGAGGCGTTCCTCGCACTCGCCGGTCGCACCCTCCACGGCTGACCCACCCGGAAGGAGCAGATGGTGTCGCAGGAGGTCAAGCTCCCCCAGCTCGGTGAGTCGGTCACCGAGGGCACGATCACGGCCTGGCTCGTCGAGGAGGGTGACGAGATCGAGGAGGACCAGCCGATCTTCGAGATCTCCACCGACAAGATCGACACGGAGGTCCCCTCCCCCGCGAGCGGCGTGCTGACCGAGATCCGGGCGCAGGTGGACGACACCGTCGAGGTCGGCGAGGTCGTCGCGATCATCGGCGACGCCGACGAGGCGCCGGCCGAGGACGAGGAGCCTTCGGACGAGGAGGAGCCGGCCGACGAGACCGAGGACGCCGAGGAGGCCGCCGACCGCGAGCAGCGCGAGGAGGCCGCCGCCGAGGAGGTCGACCAGGACGAGGAGACCGGCCAGGAGGCCGCAGCCGAGGAGGTCGACGCGGACGAGGAGCCCGACGAGGAGGTCGACGCGGACGAGGAGCCCGACGGGGAGGCCGGCGAGGCGGAGCCGGCGCCCACGCGCGGCGACGACACCGACGGCGAGGCCGCGCTGCTCTCCCCGATCGTGCGA
>CAZADJ010000436.1:0-1868 GCA_964483845.1 uncultured Actinomycetota bacterium
GTGGCCGCCGGCCTCACGATGGACCTCGGCTGAGCCTCGGGCTAGCGCCAGTCGACCGAGCGGACCTCAACCTCGTCGGCGATCCCCTTGAGTCCGACCGTCCGTGGCTCGGAGAGCGGGAAGCGGACGGCGTCGTCGTCCTCGATCGTCCCGGTCGAGACCACGATCTCCTCGCGCCCGGCGAGCGCTCCGATCCTCGCCGCGGCGTGCACCGCCTGCCCGCGGTAGTCGGTCCCCTCCTGGGTCGCCTCATCCGCGTGGAGCCCGATGCGCACCCACGGTGCGAACCCGTGCTCGCGACGGTGCTCGGCCAGACTCCGCTGGATGTCCACCGCGCACTCGATCGCGTCCCCGGCTCCATCGAAGGTGACGAAGAACCCGTCACCCGTGTGGCTCACCTCGACGCCGCCGTGGCGGGCGAACGCGCTCCGCAGCGTCCGGTCGTGCCACCGCAGGAGCTCCTCCCAGGCGGCGTCGCCGATGACGCCGACGAGATCGGTGGAGGTGACGATGTCGGTGAACATGAAGGTCTTCCGCACCCGCTTGCGTCGCGAGGGGGTGCGGGGCGCATCCGCGCCCAAGAGCCGATCCACCCGTTCCACGTCGGGCGCGGCCCCGAGCCGCTCGAACACGGAACGCGCGGCGCGCAGCTCGAGGCGCGCGGCGGTCGCGTCGTCGTTCGCGACGTGCGCCCGGCCGAGCAGGACCCGGGCCCGGGCGGACTCGTAGGGGAGGTCCACCTCCTGCCAGAGCCGCCAGGCACGCTCGAGCCGCTCGATCGCGGACCCCGACTCATCCTCGTGGAGGAGGACCGCCCCGCGGCAGTTGAGCGCGTCGGCCTCCCACGCGCGGCTGTCGTGCTCCTCGGCGATCGCCTCCATCTCGGCCGTCGCTGCCTTCGCGGTCTCGAGGTCGTCGCGGGCGAGAGCGATCTCCACCTGGGCGGGGAGCAGGCGAGCCCGCTCGAGGGGGTCGTTCGCACCTCCGAGGCTGCCGGCGAGGGCGCTGGCGGCTTCATCGGCCTCCCCGCGCGCCAGCAGGAGCAGCGCCAGGCCGGGGTGGGGGCCCCACCCGTACTCGTGGGCGCTGAGGAACGCCTCCTCGGCGGCGTCGAGATCGCCCATGCGCAGGCGGACCTCCCCGACCTCGTAGTGGGCGAAGCCGAGGGCGAAGAGGAGCTTGAACCGCTCCAGCTCCTCTGAGGCGTCGCGGGCGTCCTGTTCGGCCTCGGGCCACGACCCACGCAGGCGTTGGAGCTCCGCCCGGTGCACCCGGCAGATCCCGACGTAGCCGTCCACCGACTGTCGGCGCATCCACCGGATGGCCTGGTCGGTCCACTCCGCGGCGCGGCGGAACTCGCCGAGGTCCCGGCAGCAGGCGATCGTGTTGCAGTGGATGCCGCAGGCGATCCTGGGGCTGAGCTCGCCGGACGTGGCGACCGCGGCCGCCTCGTCGACGAGCGCCAGGCCCTCCCGCCATCGGCCCGTCTTGATGAGGAAGGTGCCCTTGAAGCTGCGGGCGAACGTCTCGACGTCCCGCTCGCCGTGTTTGCGCCCCAGTTCGATCGCGCGGTCGGCGTAAGCCATCGACGCCTCGATGTCGCCGTCGACGAAGGCGGTGATCGGCATGTGCCAGAAGGCGACCCACGCGTGGACGGCTGACTCGGGCTCGTCGGCGAGGAGGCGCTCGGCGCGGGCCACCCAACCCTGCAGCACGGACAGGGCGCCGCGGTCGAAGGCGAGCTTGCCGAGCTCGAGCGCGGCCCTGGCGGCCGCGGTGTGCTCCCCGGCCGCCTCGTAGCCGGCGTACGCCCGCTCGAAGGCGTCGAGGGCGTCGTCGGGGCGGCCGGTCCACCAGGCCGCCTCGGC
>CAZADJ010000437.1:0-1867 GCA_964483845.1 uncultured Actinomycetota bacterium
GTCCGTCGACCCATCGGCGTCGTCGTCATCGTCCCGTCGCCGACCGGTGAGGACGAACATGAGCCAGAAGGCGATGACGAGCCCGAGCAGCACGCCCGCGAGCGGGACGAGGACGTTCCACCCCGGCCCGCGCTCGTCGGGCGGCATCATCTCCGTCGCCTCTCCCGGCACCTCCGGGAAGATGACCTGTGCGCTGGCGCTGCGCTCGACGGTGCCCGACGTCAGGGTCGCCGTGGCCTGCCAGGGTCCCCGGGGTAGCTCCGGGTCGAGAGGGACGAGGACCGATGCGCGCTCCCCGATGGCGACGGTGGTCCGTGGTGGGACCGGGAACGGGCCGGCGCTGATCCCGCCGGGACCGTCGGTGAGCTCCAGCTCGCCGCGCAGATCCAGAGCGCGCCCCCCCGTGTTGCGCACCGCGACCTCCACCACCGGCGTGCCGTCGTCGGCCCGGGCCGCGCGGAGGCCGGTGATCTCGAAGTCCACGGCGGGCTCGCCTCCGGGTCCGACGGAGAGGTAGACGCGGATCCCGACCCGGTTGACGACCGTCGCCCCACCCTGCTGGCCGGCCGGCGGCTGCGCCCAGATCACCGCGTAGTGCTCCCCGGCGCTCGCGGCGGCGTCCACGTCGATGGTCACCATCGCTTCGACGCTGCCACCAGGCGGCACGTCGACCGTGGAGGGTTCGACGCTGATCCACGAGGTGAGCTCGTTCTGCGCCCGGCCGTCCGCGGGGCGCCACTGACCCTCGCGGATCTCGGCGGCACCCGCGTAGAACTCCACCGGGAGCGTGTCCGAGGTGTCGTTCAGCACCTCCACCCGCCGGGAGATCGTCGCTCCGGGCTGGAGGTGGTCGATGATGTAGCGGTGGGCGCGTGGGTCCTCCGCGCGCTCGACCGGCGCCTCGAGCAACCGGAAGCCGATCCTGCCCGGATCCTCCTGCGCGGTCGCGGGTGCGTCGGCGAGGACGAGCGCGAGCAGCGCGGCCGCCAGGAGCACGCTCCCGACGGCCGGTCGCCGTGCGACCAGCCTCGTCACGTCAGCTGACGCTGTGGGTGACGGTGCCCTCGTAGTCACCGGACACCTGGGTCTCGCTCAGCTCGAAGGTGAGCGACGGGCTCCAGGTGACCGCGTTCGTGCCCACCCCGGAGAAGACCACCGTCGCGCCGACGTCGAGGGTGGCGGACGTCGGGGTAGGGACGCCATCTCCGCTCGTGACGGTCGGAACACCCGGGTCGTAGGTGACCTCCCCGGCGGCGACCGTCTGGGCCGGGTCGGTCGCGTCGCCTCCCAGGAGGACGAAGGCCGTGCCGGTCGCCGTCGCGGTCCACTCCGCGACCAGGTCGCCGCGCTCGTCGGTGACGGTGACGTCACCGAAGTTCTCGCTCGTCGCCGTGGTCCCGCCGAGCAGCTCCGCGCTCCCGGCGATCTCCCCGAGGGGCGCGTTGGCCGGGACCGTGACGTACAGCAAACCGGAGGACGCGAGCGTGAACGTGGTCGTGGTGTCCTCAGCGGCGGTGGCCGGCGGGACCGTGAGCGCCAGCAGGCCGAGAAGGGCCGCCATGCCCACGAGGGCCCGACGCAGCGAAAGACCGGTTGACGTACTCAACGTGTTCCTCCAGGTACAGGGTGTAGCCTCTAGTATCGGCTCGGGTTGCGGTCTCCTGTACCCCTCGTGCGGACCATCTTCTCCCCGCTCGAAGCGACTAGTCCGCTCGCTCGTCCCGGGCTCGACGTTCGGGGTCGCGGCACCGCACCCCGGGTCGCAGCAGCGATCCGGGTCAGACCTCGTCGCGCATCCAGGCGGTTGACAACGAGTCGGCGTACTCGTTCCAGCGGTAGCCGCTGTGCGCCGGGACCCACTCGAGCG
>CAZADJ010000438.1:0-1862 GCA_964483845.1 uncultured Actinomycetota bacterium
TCGGGTATCGGCTGGTCCGAGAACTCGGGTCCAGTGCGTCAGGTCGTGCTGAGGTGGAAGCTGAACTGGCGGCCGAAGTGCGTGAACCCGAGCTGGCGGGCGATCACCTGTGAGGCGGTGTTGTTGCTTGCTGATCGCCACTGCGGGAACCGGCCGTGGTCCAGAGCTCGGCGGGCGGCTGCGGCACCGAGTGCCGTGCCAACTCCGCGTCGTCGGTGATCCGGCGCCACGATGACCCCGAGGTGTGCAACATCGGTCGGCCAGTCGACGTGGCCAGCCGCGCCGAGCAGGTTTCCGTCCTGCTCTGCTACGAGTACGCGGTCCATGCTTTCGATCCCGCTCTCGTTGATCTCGGCTGGCGGCATCGCATCGAGATCAGCGCTGATGGACGCGGGTGCGACCTCTCTGACCTCGACGGCGAGGTCGACATCGTTCGCGAGAGCTGAGGGCTTCGGCAGGTAGAACAGTTCGCCGGGACCTCGAGTGCGTGCGGGCCGCAGCGCGTCGTGCACGACGTCGGGCGCGGTCGGATCTGACAGGTTGAGCAGCGTGGTCAGGACCTGGTCTGGCGCCTCGCCTGCCTCGATGGCGAGTGCGTCGCCCAGGCGCAGGACGCCTGTCCATCCCTCTGGGCAGAGCCCATTCGATCCGCGCACCACGGTGACCGTCCCAGGGGTCAATGCCTTGTCGTCGCCGACGATGTGGCGCCACAGGCGCACGGCTTCCGGTGGAACGACGGATTCTGCTCGGTAGGTCACTGTGTGTTCGGATCCGACGGCGGAACAACGACGTGGGCGACCCGCGGGTCGTGGGTGTCTTCGACGAGAGTCTTGACGAGAACGAGTTGCCCTTTCAATAGCTCATACCCACAGGCGCGGTGGAACTCGTGCGCAGCTGTGCGCTGTTCACCCGAGCGGATCCAGACCGCATGACATCCCGCGTCGCCTGCCCACCTCTCGGCTGCTTCCATCGAGCCCGCGCCGACACCCTGTCTGCTCACCTGTCCGTCCACCTCAGCGGCGAGCACCGCATGGTCCTCGCCGAGCCGGGACGGTCTCTGCGCGACGAGGTTCTCGTCGCCGTCGTAGCCCATCGCGCGGATCAGGGCAGCGATGGATGGTGCGTCGTCAGCGCGACGGAGCGGACATGCATGGCCTGACCGTAGCGGCCAATTCGGACCGTCGGCCGCAGTTACGCGAAGCCCTCGCGTCCAGCGCCGAACGGCAGGAACCCGTCGAAGGGCGGGTCGACTGGCGGGTCTGGAAGGCGGAAAGCGCTCAACCGTGTCCGCGCTTCCAGCCGCACGCGCCTCCATCCCATGTTCTCGACGAAGTAGTCAACAGCTGTTGCCACCGGGGCCCAGTCGTAGTCATCAAGAGCGATGAGCCCGCCGGGCAGGACCAGCCGCTGCAGGTAGTACAGGTCAACGAACACGTTGTGGAACTTGTGGCTCCCGTCTACGAACGCCGCATCGAAGCAGTCCCCGCTGGCGACCAGGCGAGGCAGAACGATCTGTGACTCCTCTTCGATCAGCTCATAGAAGCCATCCAGCTCCGCCTCGGCAAGGAGCTGGACGCCGACGAATTCGAACTGTGCCTGATACGGATCGATGATGACGTGCCGCGTCTTCCCGTGTTCATGACCCGCGAGCGACTCGGCGAGGGCCAGCGCCGAGCTCGCGTAGGCCAGACCGATCTCGATGATCGTGCGCGTGTCCTCGCCAAGGACGTCCACGAGCACGTCCGCGTCAGCAGCCGGCAGGGCGACGCTGGCGTAGTCGCCCTCGGATCGTTCCCGCGGTGGTCCGACCTGTGCGAGGCGCCGACGAACCTGCCGGACAGACGAGCGGTTTGCCACGCTAG
>CAZADJ010000439.1:0-1843 GCA_964483845.1 uncultured Actinomycetota bacterium
GGCTACGAGCCGGCGATGGCGCCGCTGTACGCGCGTGCGCTCGTCGGCATGGTCGCGCTCGTCGGAGAGTGGTGGCTGGAGGTCGACGACCCGGATCGTGACGAGGTCGCCGCGCACCTGGTGAACCTCGCCTGGAACGGGCTGAAGGACCTCGCCCCTGACCCGCTCGAGGGCGACGGTTGATCCGGGGGCCGACGGGCGGGGCTGCGTCCGTCCGGACGGATCCGTCCGCCATCGGGGCTACGATGAGTGGGTAGAAGTGACCACGTCACGTCGGTCGGGTGGCCGAGACCGTGCGGGTCCGACCGCAGCCACGAGGGGGAGAGGGGCCGAGATGTCCAGGCCGAACACGGACCCGCGACGTCGCTCGAGGGGGGCGCTGCTCGCGGCGCTCGGCGGCCTCGTCGCGATGCTCGCGCTCGGGGCTGCGCCGGCCGCGGGCCTCCCGCTGGACGCGCCCGCTGGTGTGCTCGGCTCCGACGGACCGTCGGTCGGCACGGCGGCCGCCGAGGTGGACCTCGCCGGGCTGGACGCCCGTCCGGTCGCCGGCGGGTTCGCGGTGCCGCTGCGCGCCGACCAGCCCGACTGGCTGACCGACGATCTCCTCGACGAGGTGCTCGCCTCGGACGAGCCGCTCGCCGCCCCGGTCGACGCGCCGCTGCCCGGGACGGTGGGGATCCGGCCGGGCTCCTGGATGGTGGCGCCCTACGGCTGCACGATGAACTTCGTCTTCACGAGCGGTGGTGACCTCGCCATCGGGACCGCCGGCCACTGCGTCGACGGGACCGGTCAGGAGGTGGTTCTGCTCACCCTCCACCCGGAGGCGCAGAACCCGGTGCTCGTCTCGATCGGTCCGGTTCTGACACAGGTCGACCGGGGGATCGGCGCGGACTTCGCGCTCGTCGACATCCCCGACGAGCTCTCCGGCTGGGTGAGCCCGACGCTCGCCGTCGTCGGCGGGCCGTGCGGCACGTACCCGGGCGGGCTGGACACCGTCGGGCACTACGGACACGGCACGGGGATCGGCACGGGCGGGACCCCGCGCGCGGGGGTCGCCACCCACTGGGAGACCGACGCCTACGGGTGGGCCGGAGCGGCGATCTTCGGTGACTCCGGCAGCGCGGTCCGGGTCACCGACCTGCGAGCCGCCGGGAACCTCACCCACCTCGTCGTGGACGCGAGCTGGCTGCCGAGCTTCATCGCCGGGACGACGATCCAGGAGATGCTCCGCCACGCGGACGGGTACGACCTCGTGAGCAGCTCCCTGTGTCCGCTGGGCACCGGGACCGCCGGATCCGGCGACGGGGACGCGGACCGTGGCGGGAACGGCGATGGGCCGCCCGACGGCCGTGGCGGCGGCCCACCGCCCGACCGCGGGCCCGGTGCGGCCACCTCGTCGGCCACCGTGATCGACGCCTGGCAGATCCGCCTCGGCGTGGCCGGCTGACCGGTCCGCGCCGCCGCCCCGGAGGCGGACCGGCTCGCGATCCAGCACCGTTCGACCGGTCCGAGGGTGGCGTCAGGCCCCCGGACCGTCGGCGAGCTCCACCTGGATGTGGGCCTCGGTGTCGCTCCGTCCCGTGGTGGTCTCGATCGCGCGGAGGTTCCCGGCGGCGACGATGTCGTCGGCGACCCGCTCGAGCGCGGCCAGCCGCTCCGCGTCGTCGCGGACGCGGAGCCGGCGCACCTCGGTCCGCAGAGCGACACCGGCTCCCGACTTCGCGGCACGGACCGCGCCGATCACGGCCCCCGCCACCTCGACCTCCAGGGTGTCGGCTCCCTCCGAGACGGCTCGGAGCTGGTCGGCCTCTGGCCACCGCGCCCGGTGGACCGATCCGTCGTT
>CAZADJ010000440.1:0-1835 GCA_964483845.1 uncultured Actinomycetota bacterium
GGTTCGATGTAGCGGCGACGGTCGGGCCGGCATCCGACCGGTTCAACGTGGGCTCCGCTCCATCGGCCGATCGACCCAGGGAGCGTCGCGGTCGGCAGCTTCGGGGACCTCGATGGCCCTGACGAGCCGTAGGAGCAGGACCGCCCCCGGGTGGTGCTCGCGGGACTCGACCGTGAGATCGCCACCGTGCTTCCAGGCGAGGTCGCGGGCGAGGTAGAGGCCGAGCCCCGAGCCGGGCACCTGCGAGTCGAGCTGTCGGAACTTCTCGAACACGACCTCGCGATCATCCTCGGGGATGCCCGGGCCCTCGTCGGCGATCCTGATCTCCACCCGGTCATCCGCCGCTTCGGCCGTCACGGTGACCTCCCCGTCGCCGCCGTACTTCACAGCGTTGGACAGCAGTGCGTTGAGGATCCGACGCAGCGCATGCGGATCCACTGTCGCGAGCACCCGGTCCGGGGAGCGCGCGAAGTGGATGCGTGCCGCGCCGAACACGGCGTTCGCGTCCTCGACCACCTCCCCGACGAGCGTCTCGACGGCCACCACCCGGGGGCTGAGGCCGTCCGCGTCCGGCCTGCGCAGGTCTCGCACCAGCACGCTCAGGTGCTCGGCGTTGCGGGCCACGCGATCCAACACCCACCCACGGTCCGCCTCCGACATCTCCGACACACGCGACCGGAGGGTCTCGACGCCCATCTGGACCGTGCTGGCCGGTGTCGCGATCTCGTGGGCCAGGATGTCCAGCTGCTCGTGGACCGCTGCCTCGAGCTGCATCGCCAACCGCTCCTCGGCGGCGATCAGTCCGTCCTCGATCCCCGCCCGGTACGCCTGCTGTGGATCATCGAACAGGTACGCGCGCTCGCGGAAGTCCTCGCGCACCTCGGCCAAGATCTCCTCGACGGCCTCATCCACGGTCATCGCGCACCCACCGTCTCCTCCAACGCGTCCGCCAGGAGCGACCGCGCGCGCTCGACGAGCTCGCGGTCGCCGTCGGTGTGACCACCGAGGCATCCACGCGCTGTCCGGAGGGTCGCCGGGTCGGCCGACCGTCTCAGCTCAGCTGCGCACTCCGGTGACGGGCGTTCCGAGTACGCGAGACCGATCGCCGCGGCGGCCACGTGGGCGACGTCGGCGTCGACGTGTTCCCGGACGTCGGGCACCAGGTCGCCGGTACCGGCGACCAACCCGCGGACGAACAGGGCCGCCGACCGGTACGAGCGGCAGCGGGGACCGTCCGGAGAGGCCACCGCCCAAGCCAACCACCTCGCGGCGGTGCCGAACGACGTGCCGTCCGCGAGGCCCAGCCGTGAGCAGCACTCCGCAGACATCGCGGTCTCCGAGGCAGACAGCCGGCCCAGCACGAGACCGAGCCGGCGCCGTTCGGGGCCGAGCACAGCCGGGTCGCGCGGCCTGGGATCCAAGAGCCAGCGGGCGAAGTGCTCCTCGTCGCGCCGCGTGTGTTGCTCCGACGATCTCCGTGTGACACGCATCGTGACCCCAGCCTCCGGTACCGGTGGCCGCCGGGGTCTAGAGCGGCGGGTCGGTGGTGTGCCGTCCGGGTGTGCGATCCCGGATCGGGTCACCGACCTTCGTGAGCCGGACCCCAAAGAAACAGGACCCTGCCCACACGCGAGGATCGTACGGCCGCCGGACCCCCCGAGTCAACGGATACTCAGCCACCGACCACACAGCCAACGACCCACCACATCTCGTCCGACGTCGGTGTCCGCGGGTCTGCCCGCGTCGGGCACCCGGGCTACCGTCGAGCGATACCCGTCCACCGACTGACCCGAGGTGAGCGTGCGCGGAGCCGTGGCGTCGAACACCGTCCGAGC
>CAZADJ010000441.1:0-1832 GCA_964483845.1 uncultured Actinomycetota bacterium
CGAGGGCTGCCGGGTGGACCGCCCACGTGCTCGAGCAGCAGGCCGACAACCGGCTCATCCGCCCATCGTCGGAGTACGTCGGCGACCAGCGCAACGAGTGGGTCCCCATCGGTGAGCGTGGCTGACGAGCAGCCCGCCCGTGAGGCAGGACCCGCCCACGATGCCTCGCTCCCGAGAACTCAGTGTCGGGGCGTATCAGGGATCCACGGACGGCCACGGCCCGGTGCCCGTGTGCACGCCGTCCTCCGTCCCCTGCGATGACTGATTGTATGCGCAAGGAACTATCGGTTAGGGTGGCCGTCATGAGTGGGCCCCGTTTCGTCGCGCCATCGGTCGATGGCGACGAGGATCGGGGCATCATCCAACGCCCGGATGGCACCAGGTACCTGTCCCCCCTGTGGGCGAAGGCGTTCCTGGGGCTCGTGCGGGCGGGCGACGCTCTGGCCCGCGACCTGGACGGCGAGCTCCAGCGGGAGCACCGGATCAGCCTGCGCGGCTTCGAGATCCTGCTGTTCCTCGAGGGGTTCTCGAGGGACGGTCGGCTGCGCATGAGCGACCTGGCCGACAACGCTCCCCTGAGCCAGAGCCGCGTCTCCCGACTCGTGGCCGAACTCGAGGAACGGGGGCTCGTCGAGCGCACGGCCGACCCAGACGATGCCCGCGGCGTGGTCGTCTCGATCACCGGGTCCGGTCGCGAGAAGTTCCGCAAGGCGCAGGACAGCCACCTCAGGAGCCTCGAGGAACGGTTGTTCTCCCGGCTCACCGAGCGTGAGATCCACACGCTGGCGCGCATCACGGACAAGCTGCTCGCGGAGCCTGCGGACGACGGAGCCTGAGCGGCGTCGGCGCCCGTCGTCCGGTGAGGCGAGCTCGCCGGCACGTCTGATCCGCCCCCAGAGCCCTGCCGCCCATCCGTATCACTTGCGTCCGCACGCAACTAGATATATGCTTGAGCATACATCGTCGACAGGAGGACGCGGTGAACACCCCACAGCGACACGAACACCAGGACACACGCCGGTCCCGGGCCGTGGCCGTCGCCGCGGCGACGGTCGCACCGGTCACCGTGTGGTTGATCGCGAGCTTCGCGCTGGGGATCGAGATCAGCTCCCCCGCGTTCGGTCCCGACCAGCCCAGCGCCCCGATCGGGCCGGGCCGCGTCGCCATGACCGCCCTGGCGGTGAGCGGAGCCGCCTGGGCCCTGCTGGCCGTCCTCGAGCGCGTGACCGACCGCGCCCGCACCGTGTGGAGTGCGATCGCCGGTACCGTGCTGCTGGTCTCCCTGGGAGGCCCGATCGGCGGCCAGGACATCGCCACCTCCACCCGGCTGACGCTGCTCGCCATGCACCTCGCGGTCGGGCTGACCCTGATCCCATGGTTCTACGGGGCGGTCGCTCGGGCGGCACACGAGCCCGCCGAGCCCGGCGCGGACGCCGCCCACGAGCCGGCCCACGCCTGACACACGCGCACGGAGGAGAGAGGAGCGATCCATGAGCGCGTTCACCGACGCTGAACGTGACTACCTGCTCGGCGAGCAGCGACTCGCCCGCATCGCGACCGTGGGGCCCGACGGGACCCCCCACGTCACACCGGTGGGATGGCGGCTCGATCTCGACCACGACGTGATCGAGGTCAGCGGACGGGATTTCGCGTCCACCAAGAAGTTCCGTGACGTCGCCGCCACCGGTCGGGCCGCGATCGTGATCGACGACGTCCTGCCCCCGTGGCAGCCCCGCGCCGTCACGGTCAGGGGCCCTGCCGAAGCCATCGCCGGCGACGACCCGCACATCCGCATCCACCCGGAACGGGTCGTGTCGTGGGGTCTCGAGTGA
>CAZADJ010000442.1:0-1831 GCA_964483845.1 uncultured Actinomycetota bacterium
GCGGAACCTGGGGCTCAGCGGGCGATCAACGCGCTGACCGGAGCAGCGAAGCCCCCGAGGAGTTCACTCGTGAGCGTGTCGCCTTCGGTGAGGCACCGAGGCGGCCCGTAGCGTCCACCCCCGGCCAGCCGGTGGACCAGCACCGCGCCCTCGTCGAGGTCGACGAACCAGTACTCGGGCACGCCGAACTCGGCGTAGAGCTCACGCTTGCGACCGAGGTCCTCACGACGCGTCGACGGGGACGAGATCTCCACCACGAGGTCCGGTGGCTCCGTGAACCACCGGGGGCCGATCCGGTCGCGGTGCTCCTCGACGACCAGGACCAGGTCGGGTCCGAGGAGGCTGTCCTCGGCGATGTGCAGCCCCACCGGTCCGGTCAGGACCTCACCACCGTGATGGTCGGTCCACGCCATCAGAGCGCGCAGCAGGCGGGTCGCGACCTGCTGGTGCGGAGCGAACGGGAACGAGGTCACGACGAGGCGCCCGTCGATGAGATCCCGTCGTCGTCCGTCGTACGGGATGTCCTCGACATCCGCGACCGTGAGATCGGTCGCGACCGTACGCGCCATGAGCCACCTCCAGCGGTCATGGACCGAACCTACGACCCATCCTACGTCACGCGGGGATCTGCTCAGCTTGCCTGTGGATGACGCCAACTGGCCGTGAACCGTGCGACCCTGGCGCACTCCGACGGGGGCTCGGTCTCAGCCCGCGCCGTCGAGCTGCTGGAGCACCACCACCGACCGTGCCGCGACGTTGAGCTGCCCGCCGGGCTTCACCTCGTCGCCGGCCTCCGGGACCGGATCGGTGGTGTCCAGCACCGCCTGCCAGCGCAGGCCGCCGCACTCCTCGGGGACGGTGAACTCCAGGTCGTCGTCGTGGCCGTTGAAGACGAGGTAGAAGCTGTCGTCCTCGACGTCCTCGCCGCGCCGGCTCGGGCTCGGGATCCCGTCGCCGTTGAGGTACACACCGAGGGACTTCGCGAAGCCGCTCTCCCAGTCCTCGTCGGTCATCTCGGTGCCGTCGGGCCGGAACCAGCCGATGTCACCGAGCTCGGTCCCGCGGATCGACGTGCCCTCGAACCAGCGCCGCCGGCGGAAGACAGGGTGCTCGTCGCGGAACTCGACCAGCCACCGGGTGAACGCGAGCAGCTGCTCGTCCGCACCCTCCCAGTCGTACCAGGTCACCTCGTTGTCCTGGCAGTAGGCGTTGTTGTTCCCGCGCTGTGTCCGCCCGATCTCGTCGCCGCCGAGCAACATCGGCACACCCTGGGACAGCAGCAGCGTCACGAGGAAGTTGCGCTGCTGCGTCGCCCGGCAGGCCAGCACCTCCGGGTCGTCGGTCTCACCCTCCTCCCCGCAGTTCCACGACCGGTTGTGGTCGTCGCCGTCCCGGTTGGCCTCGAGGTTCTCCTCGTTGTGCTTCTCGTCGTACGAAACGAGGTCCCGCAGCGTGAACCCGTCGTGCGCGGTGACGAAGTTCACGCTCGCGTTCGGCCGGCGCGTGTCGGACTGGTACAGGTCGCTCGAGCCGGTGAACCGGTAGGCGAACTCCCCCAGGGTGCGGTCCTCACCACGCCAGTAGTCGCGCACCGTGTCGCGGTACTTGCCGTTCCACTCCGACCAGCCGGGCGGGAAGTTGCCGACCTGGTAGCCGCCCTCGCCGATGTCCCACGGCTCGGCGATCAGCTTCACCTGGCTGATGACGGGGTCCTGCTGGATGATGTCGAAGAACGCGGACAGCCGGTCGACGTCGTGCAGCTCGCGTGCCAGGGTCGCGGCGAGGTCGAAGCGGAACCCGTCGACGTGCATCTCGAGGACCCAGTAGCGCA